>NZ_JAWLVJ010000008.1:0-179965 GCF_033100395.1 Terasakiella sediminum
ATATGACAAAACGATGTTAAGCTTTCTCGGCTTCGTTCAGGTCACATCAATTCGGGTTTGGGTAAAGCACTTTGTCAACAGAACCTAGGGTATACTGACGTAACGACAGGAGTTCTTCTTTATGCTGGCTTCGAACGTACATTATCCTGCTCTTGTGCTTAATGCGGACTATCGCCCGTTGAGCTACTACCCCCTTTCGCTCTGGTCTTGGCAGGATGCGATCCGCAATGTCTTTACCGGACGGGTGCAGGTGGTCTCTGAATATGATCAACATGTTCATTCCCCCAGCATCGACATGAAGCTGCCCAGTGTGATTGCGCTGAAAGAATATGCCAAGCCAGTCCCGCGTGTGGCCTTTACTCGATTTAACCTGTTTTTGCGCGATATGTTTTCCTGTCAGTATTGCGGCATTCAATTGCCCGCACAGGACCTGACCTTTGACCATGTGGTGCCGAGATGCCGAGGGGGACGGACCAACTGGGAAAATATCGTGACGGCCTGCAGGTCGTGCAATACCCAAAAAGGGCATTTGAGTGTGCGTGAAGCAAGGATGCAGCTTGCAACCCCGCCTTATCGTCCGAGCGCTTTTGAATTACAGGAACACGGACGCTTCTTCCCGCCAAATCATCTCCATGAGAGCTGGCGGGATTTTCTTTATTGGGATACGGAACTCGAAGAGTAGATTTGTTTGAAGTGAAGCATCTTTTAATTGTGTTTTAATGAAAATCATGCAAACTAGTTTGAGTTAACTTATCCAGGGGGAGATATATGGGACCGAAACCACTAGACTGTTCTGTTTTGAATGAAGGTCTATTGAGAGAAGTGCGCGAACAATGGATTGCAGAAGTCGAAAAAATTCGTGGGGATACAGAAGATTTTAGAGCAATTTATTTAGAGCATGCTGAGATTCTCATCAAAAACCCTGAAGGGAATTCGCAAATATTCGGTCTTTTCGACGAAAATAAGGTGTGCAAGGCAATTTTTCATGCTCATGCAAAACCGATAAAAGGGCACCCGGGTGTGACTATGAGGGTGCCATGGATTCAGCAATCACCAAACTTCGATCTTGGTCAATGGAATCATACAGAACTTGCTGATTTTTCAGCAGGATTAATGGTTAGTGCTATTGAGTTGTCGCTTAATGAATTGAAGGCAGATCGTATCAAAATGCATTTAAGTAATGTCGTAGACCGTGAGTTTGTAAGTGCTTGGGCCTTTGTTTACAATGGCAAGCAAAAGGATTTTACGGTTGAAATTGTAGGCGGTTGGTTGCATATAGAGTATGTGAACTAAGGAGATTACCATGTTTAACAAGCAAGAACAGTATGACGCATTCTATGAAGCAGCCCTTTTTGCTTTGGGCCGTTTGGGGGATGAGAAAGTGCAAGAACTTTCATGGTTCTTTGGGACTTGGGAACAGGTTAATGTGGAAGAAGTGCAGGACGAAACTTTAGAAGCAGCTTAGTTTTTTAGCTAAAATTATTTCAGCAGCCACTGTTTTTTTCAGTGGCTGTTTTTATTTGTCAGAAGGCCTCTCCTTATCAGGAGGGGCCTTTTTTATTGTGAGGAGCATATTTTATGTGGGTACAGATTATTATTATGGTGGTTCAGATGGCTATGGCGATGAAGCAGGCGTCTGATCAGAAAAAAGCCGCTGCCAAGGCTGCCCAGCAAAAGGCGGATGCGGTGGCGAAAGAACAATGGGCGACCTATGAAAAACAGGAAAAGCAGCGTAAGGATCAACTGAAAAAGGCGCTGGCAAAACGTCGCGCCAGATTTGGAGCCTCGGGTCTTTCAGCCGCTGATGGCTCAGCTGGCGCGATCATTCAGGGGCTGCGCACGGATGAAGCTGAGGCAAGCCATGAAGATTTTACGCAGCGCAAAGAACATGTGGATAGTGCGTTGTCCAGTATTCAGTCAAACCTGCTGGAACAATCCAAAGCGACTAATCGGACTCTATACAAGCAGCTGGGTCAGTCGGCCGGCTCGTTTGGTAATTCCATGATGGGTGGCGGATCTGGAGGCGGCAGTCTGATGCAGCCGATGAATTAAGGGTGTTTTCCTTTCTGTAGATTCCCTTTGACAAAGGCGCGGAAGTTCATATAATCCGCGCCTTACATATTCCCGAGAACGTTGATTCGTAAGGATCACGCCACAGAGTGGCCTATCGGGACAAGAAAAAATGGTTTTAAAATAAGGATTTAACCAATGTCAAAGCGTATTGCTGCTAAATACAAAATTGACCGTCGCCTGGGTGTAAACCTGTGGGGACGTGCAAAATCACCGATCAACCGTCGCGATTCTCGCCCGGGTCAGCACGGCCAACGTCGTCGTAAAGTATCAGATTACGGCATGCAGCTCATGGGTAAGCAGAAGCTGAAAGGCTACTATGCTAACATGACTGAGAAACAATTCCGTCGTTACTACAAAGAAGCTGTTCGTCGCGTTGGCGATACAGGCGAAAACCTGATCGGTCTCTTGGAAACACGCCTCGATGCGATCGTTTACCGTATGAAATTCGTCCCAACAATGTTCGCTGCACGTCAGTTCATCAGCCACGGTCACGTGCTGGTAAATGGCAAGCGCGTTAACATCTCTTCTTACCTGGTTAAAGAAGGTGACACTGTTGAAGTTCGCGCCAAGTCTCGCGAAATCCCGATGGTTCTGGAAGCTGTTGCCTCTGGTGAGCGCGACGTTCCTGAATACATTGAAGTTGACCACAAGAAAATGGTTGGCAAGTTCATCCGCGTACCTAAGCTGGAAGACGTTCCATACCCAGTTCAAATGGAACCAAACCTGGTTATCGAATATTACTCTCGTTAATCCGGGGGAGCCAACTGTCCGCGATATGCTGGATAGGAAGCGACAAATAAGAGAAGCTGCTGCACAATTGTGTGGCAGCTTTTTTTGTTAACTGGATGGGTGATTGAAATACCTGCCATCCTCTTTAATCCAAACCGTGCTCCGTTCTTTCGGATGCACGGTTTTTTTATGTCAAAAGAAAGGGATATCTTATGGTTTCCAAAAATAAATTTGGATTGAGTTCAACAATTAGTGCTTCACACAACACAAACCCTGATGATGTGAAATTGTTGAAAAAATTGTTGTCTGAGAACGGCCATTATCAAGTTCCAATACATGGCATTTCACCTTATCCAGATACACCGATGATTAATGGTATCAAGTCATTTCAAAGTGAAAATAACCTAACGGTAGACGGAATTGTCAAACCGGATGGCCCGACAATTGGTGCTTTGATGGCACGCTCACCAAGACTCAAATGTCCTTGCGGTGCATTTCATGGAGGTTCAAGTGGAACTATATATTGCCCAGATTGTTATAAGAAACTATTAAGTTAATGGCAGAATTGATAACAATGGGGTGATTTCGAATGCTAGCCCTTCTCGTGCGGGAAAATTGATATGTTAAAGGCCCCATTCCTCAAGAAAATATCGCTTGTTTCTGAAAAGATCGATAAGGGCAGCTTTCCTTTTAACGTAATGCCTTATTTGAATGACGAATTTGAGCTTCATTTTGATCGGACAATTACTTTCTTTGTTGGTGAAAATGGGTCTGGCAAATCAACGATGCTAGAAGCAATTGCAAAGATGTGTGGCTATCATGAAAGTGGTGGCAGTTTGGATCACGTTCACTATGAATCATCGGATCATACAGAATCTGCATTGGCAAAGGCGATGAAGTCGACTTGGTTGCCAAAGGTGCGCCAAGGTTTCTTTTTTCGTTCAGAGAGTTTCTTTAACCTGGCTAACTATATCGACACCTATGGTGATTTGGATAAGTACTATGGTGGGCAGGAAATGCATAAACAAAGCCACGGGGAAGCATTTCTATCTTTGTTCAGTAATCGCTTAGGGGCGCAGTTCAAATCGACTTACTTGCTGGATGAACCGGAGGCAGCGCTTTCACCGCAACGGCAATTGACGTTTTTGTCCCTGTTAAGTGAATGGGAGAAGTCAGGCAATGCCCAGTTGATTATAGCAACCCATTCACCGATTTTGTTGGCTTATCCCAATGCCCGAATAATTGAGTTTACGGCGGATGGTTTACGAGATGTGGCTTATGAAGAAACGGAACATTTCAAAATCACCAAAACCTTTTTAAATAACCCTAGACGGTATTTAAGAGAACTGATGGATTAATCATGGCTCATTGAGCTATGCAAATTTCGCAATGCTGCGGCGCAGTAATTACGTTTTTCTTCTGAAAATATCTCTCTATTATCCGGGTTAACGAAATTGAGTGGTCCAAAACCACATCCCCCCAGGTGAATAGGAGCATTGCAGGGCAAGCTGCAATGAAAAGAAAATGCAAGATACTGTTAAGCCGCTGTCCCACGAAGAAATGGCAGAACTGATCCGTCAGGTCGAAATCGAACGTGCGAAATATATTCGTAGAAGCTTTGTATTCCTGGGAAAAAGCCTAGTGAAACTGGCAAAAAAAGCTGTTTCTGTCTTTGCTGAGACTAGCGCGAAAAGCAAAGCTGTTGTCTTCACAGACGATCATTCAGCTGCGCGCGGCTAATCCGTTAAATCTATTTTCCTGAGGGTGCAAAGCCGTGACCAAAGCGAGATGTTTTTCTGTCTCCTGGATCGGTTGGTAATACCATGTGAATAATACATGGCTATCGTGCTCAGAAGATAGATTATGACAGTATGAAAAGCTGCTGCACCCATGTGCGGCAGCTTTTTTTATGGCTGATTGGCGGAAATGGAAACGAGAAAACTTTGTATTTCCGGTTTTCGAAGGCGACATTCTTTCTCATACCAGTATATACTTATATGCCGTATTGAGGGGGGAGGGGATCATGAAATACCGCAAACAGTCTTCAGTCATTCCATATCGACGGCGTAAGGGCAAGATCGAGGTCTTGCTGATTACATCCTTATCAATCGGGCGGCTGGTTCTGCCGAAAGGAACGGTTGAGCCGAATATGAAGGCACGCCATTCGGCTGAGAAAGAGGCTTATGAAGAAGCAGGTGTGCGCGGTATTCTCTCTAAAACGCTGATCGGTGAATATAACTATAAGAAAACACCGCAAAAAGGTGGGGATCATTGTCGGGTCAAAGTGTTTGCCCTGGAAGTGCGTGAAGAATTGGATAAATGGCCGGAGATGGACAAACGCACCAAGATCTGGATGTCCCCCGGCAAAGCGATCAAAAGCGTGAAGGAAAAGAAGCTGAAGAAGATTCTGATCAGCTTTTCTGAAACTTTACCGCGTTTGAAAAATAAAAAATCGAAGAAGGCAGGTTCGTAGTCATCATAAAAAAGCCTCCTGACATCACATCAGGAGGCTTTCTTGAAAGAGCAGCAGTAGCGCTTAAGCAGCTTCGATGCCGTTGTCCTTGAGCAGTTGTGCCAGCTCGCCATTATCGAACATTTCACGCACGATATCACAGCCACCGACGAATTCGCCTTTGACGTAGAGCTGTGGAATGGTTGGCCAGTTAGAGAACTGTTTGATGCCTTCGCGAATTTCCGGATCAGTCAGAACGTCAACGCCTTTGAATTTAACGCCCAGGTGAGTCAGAACCTGTACCACCGCAGCAGAGAAGCCACACTGTGGAAACATCGGGGAGCCTTTCATGAAAAGCAGAACGGCATTTTCGTTGATGTCTTGTTCGATACGTTCGAAAACCGGATTGTCACTCATGACATAGTATTCCTTATAAAGTATTTGTCTTTAGCAGCTTGGTATGGGATATGGCTTACCTGAGCCCATTTGTCAAGAATTAGCCGCTTTGTTTCTGCGTGACTGGCGATAGCTGTTTTGGGAATAAAGCAACAGTGCGGTCCAGATACAGCCGAAGGTGACCAGGTCATGGACGCTGAAATCTTCGCCAAATACATAGACCGCCAGCAGGAACTGACAGGTCGGGTTGATATATTGCAGCAGGCCGACGGTGGAATATCTGAGCTTGCGCGCCCCAAAGGCAAATAAGATTAAAGGGATTGCAGTGATGGGGCCAGCCAGCATCAATAGAATCTTCATGTCAATCTCAGCCGTCAGGAAGTAGAAGTCTCCTGATTGTGCCCAATAGATCATGAAGCCAAGGGCAATGGGGCTGATCAACAGGGTTTCCAAAAACAGACCAACAATGGAATCAGCCGCAGCTTTCTTGCGGATCATGCCATAGAAGCCAAAGGAAAAGGCCAGGGACAGGGCAATCCATGGCAGTTGGCCAAAGTTGATGATCTGATAAAGCACACCAGCTACCGCCAGCAGGATTGCGATGGTTTGTTCTTTGGTAAACCGTTCCCCAAAGAAGATACCGCCTAACATGACTGCAACCAACGGCATAATGAAGTAGCCCATGCTGCCTTCAAGGGCCTGTCCGGAAACGACGGCATAGATATAGATGCCCCAGTTCACCGAGATCAGCAAGGCACTGAGCCCGTAAACGGATAAGCTTTTCAGATTTATCAGTAGGGGGATAACATCCGACCATTTTTTCAGGGCCGTGATGATGATCGCCAATAATCCCACAGACCATAAAATCCTGTGAGACAGAATCTCAAGGGCTGAGACGTGATCCAGCGATTTGAAATAGAGGCCAAACAGACCCCAGGCAATATAAGCGGTGATGGCGGAAAGGGCCGCCATCCTGATTTCGCGCTGGGTATGGTTTTCAGCCGGTTGGGGGGGCGCCAAATGACTTAATCTTCAGGTGTGGTTGTTTGCAAGGCAAGCGCGTGCAGATCACCGCCCATTTTGCCTTTCAGGGCTGCATAGACCATCTGGTGTTGCTGAACGCGGTTTTTGCCTTCAAAAGCTTTGGATACCACATAAGCGGCATAATGGTCGCCATCGCCACGTAAATCTTCAATGCGAACGTCCGCATCCGGCAAACCTTCTTTGATGAGTGTTTCAATTTCGTGGGCTTCCATTGCCATAACAGCATCTCCATTTTAGGAATAATTCTTCCTTATGGATATAAGGTGGCTGACCCCGTCTGTCAATTTCAAGTCGCTGATATTTAACAAGAAGGCGTACTTTCTAATACTTATGAACGTTTGAATTATTATATCTGTAACGATAATATGATTTAGCTGAATGCGTATGTTTTGGGTGGGAGGCTTTGTCTATGACCTACAGCCCGGTCTGCAACTATCTGACGTTCTGTGACTATTCATCCACCAAGGTGTTTCAACTGGTGAATCGTTTGGTCGCATCGAAAGAGATTTGTACGCCGCAGCAACGCAGCGATATCATTGAACGCATTCGCTCCTGGGCGCTGTCTCATATTGAACTGAAATCGACCAGTATTAAGCTGGACGGGGTGCCTGAAGATTTCTGTCGGGAAAAGCTGCGCGCAGAGCGTATTGCGATCCATAATCTTATTCAGGAAATCGAAGCAGAAGATGACATTGATGAAAAAGAAAAAATTCTGATGTCCTGGTTTATGAGCAGTTTTATCGAAAGTGAAGAACGCTGCAGCCATTGTAGCTACAGCGCTTGCAACCAATCTACATAAAATAAAAAAAGCCGATCCACTTTTTACGGGGGATCGGCTTTTTCTTTTTTGCGTTCAGGCTCAGGCTGCCTGGTTATTCTCCCCCTGTTCTGTCAGAACGACATAGAGCGCTTCATTGGTGTCAGAGCCGCGAAGCTTTTCGCAGACACTGTCATCGCGCAACAGGCGGGAAACCCGGGCCAGAGCCTTCAAATGATCTGCCCCGGCACCTTCCGGTGCGAGCAGAAGAAAGATAAGATCGACGGGGTCGTCGTCAATGGCGTCAAATTCAACGGGTTTTTCAATGCGCGCAAACAGGCCATAGAGCCCATCCAGATCATTGAGCTTGCCATGCGGGATCGCGATGCCTTTGCCGACACCTGTGGTGCCCAGGCGTTCACGCTCCAACAAAACGTCGAAGATGGCCCGTTCATTCAATCCGGTGACGTCTGCGGCATGTCTTGCCAGTTCTTGCAGGGCTTGCTTTTTGCTTGTGGCACGCAAGTCTGCAACAACACGTTCCGGTGTCAGAATTTCTGAGATTTCCATTTTAGACTACTCTTTCGGTCCTTACTCGAAAAATCGCTACGCTTTATGCGCTGGTGGATTCTGCTGTGGCAGGATCAATCCATCCAATATTGCCGTCCTCGCGACGGTATACCACATTTACGTTGCCATTTGCACTATTTCTGAAAACCAGAACAGGCAGATCGGCCAAATCCATGCGCATCACAGCGTCTGCAACAGCCAGTTTATGGATTTTTGTGTCCACTTCGGCAACGATTGCTGGCGCCGTTGGTTCTTGTTCCACATCCTCATGTCCGTCAAAAACTGTTTGTTGTGCGGCTTCGATTTCAATACGGTCTTGTTCGCGGTGGTGATCACGTAGGCGACGCTTGTAGCGGCGCAGCTGCTTGGAGATCCGTTCAATGCTTTCATCAACCGCAGCATAGGCGTCACCCGCCTGACCACGGCCCTGTACGCGGATTTCCTTACCGACGTGAACAGTGATATCTGATTTAAACTCGTGTTTGTCCTTGGAGACGGTAGCTGTGCCATTTACGGCCTTGTCGAAATACTTCTCGGTATTTGCTTTAAGCGCGTCTTCGATGTGTGCACGCAAGCTGTCGCCTACGTCCATTTGTTTACCCTGTACAGCAATTTTCATATCTGAATGTTCCTGCTTGTTATTGGCCTTGCGGTAAATCCGGCCCTTCAAGCGTTTCTTTCATTTCATAAAGGTCACACGAGAGTGATAAAGCTTTACTTTATACGCGAAGGCCGGGAACTTAGTGGCAGAGTCCTTATGTGTCAATAGTATTAATATATGCCTTTCAGGTCGGACTCAACTTGATGTGTGTCATAATATTTAGGTGCTGATTCTGAAATTTCAATTTCACGACCTAAATCAAAGCCTTCTTCTCTCGTCTCCTTTGTACCGAGGAAGGAATGTTTAAGGCTTCGCGGTATTTTGCCACGGTTCGACGGGCAATGTCGATCCCTTCATTCTTCAATAATTGGACCAGCTTATCATCCGAAAGTATTTTATTGGGCGGTTCGTCATCAATCAGGCGTTTTATCTTGTATTTTACCGATTCTGCGGAGTGGGCATCACCGCCTTCAGAACTGTTAATTGACGACGTAAAAAAGTATTTCAGCTCGTAAATACCACGCGGTGTGGCGATATATTTGTTGGATGTGACGCGCGATACCGTACTTTCATGCATTTCAACCGCATCGGCAATGTCGCGCAGGACGATGGGTTTTAAATGTTCTACGCCCTTTTTAAAGAACATATCCTGCTGGCGTACAATCTCGGTGGAGACTTTCAAAATGGTGGTTGCACGTTGATGGAGGGATTTCACCAGCCAATTGGCATTCTGGAAACATTCACTGATGTAATGTTTTGATTCCTTATCCAGCCCGGCTTGATTGACCTCGGCATAATAGGAATTGTCCACCAGAACCTTGGGCAGGTTGTCGCTGTTCAGTTCCACCAGCCACTTACCCTTAAGGCCGCGTTTCATCATGATATCAGGTGTAATCGCTTGTGCATCACCCGTATCAAAGGCAAGGGCAGGGCGCGGATCAAGGGCCTGAATTTCGCTCATCATGTCGGCCAGATCTTCCTGATCGACCCCGCAGATTTTCATCAATGCGGCAAAGTCACGTTTGCCCAGCAGCTCCAGATTATTGATCAGGCTTTCCATGGCCGGATCAAAGCGATCTTTTTCAATCAGTTGCAGGGCCAGACATTCAGACAGACTGCGTGCAAAAATGCCGATGGGGTCCAGTTTCTGCAGCTTTAAGAGAACCTTTTCCACCAGGGCCACATCACAGGACAGGCTGGCGGCGATATCTTCCAGATCAGCGGTGAAATAGCCGCTTTCATCCAGAAATTCCAGCATATGGGTACCGATCAGGCGTTCTGTCGGGCTATCGAGATCAAGATTGATCTGTTCCACCAAATGATCACGCAAAGAAATATCAGCGCTTAGATTTTGTTCCCAGTCATAACTGTCCCCTTCAAGGGAGCCACTGGACTTGGCCGGGCTTGTGGTGTCCAGACCACCGGATCCTGCCAGCGTTTGATCGCCGGGGGTGTCACTACTCCATTGATTATCCACATCTGCATCGATGGAATCGCTGTTGCTGTTTTCCTGGGTATTGAGGTTGATATCTTCCAACGCAGGCGCAGGGGCATCTTCTGCGCTGCCCTGATCAGCTGTGTCTTGTGATTCAACTGCTTCCTGCATGGGTGTATTGTCGCCTTCATCGCGTTGAAGAAGCGGGTTTTTCTCCAGTTCTTCTTCGACGAAAGCACCCAGTTCCATATTGGACATCTGCAAAAGCTTAATGGCTTGCTGCAGCTGTGGTGTCATCACCAGAGACTGAGACTGTTTGAGGTCTAATCTAACGCTAAGGGCCATAGATAAGATGCCTGCTTACAAGCTGAAACGGTCGCCAAGATAGACACGGCGCACATCTTCGTTACCCACAATATCTTGCGGGGTGCCTTCCATCAGAACTGAGCCATCGTGGATGATGTAGGCGCGATCAATGATATCCAGTGTTTCACGCACGTTGTGGTCCGTGATCAAGACACCAAGGCCCCGGTCTTTCAGATGTTTTACCAGTTCACGAATGTCGCCAACGGCAATCGGGTCAATCCCGGCAAAAGGTTCGTCCAACAAAATAAAGTGCGGCTGGGACGCAAGCGCACGTGCAATTTCCACCCGGCGACGTTCCCCACCTGATAAGGCAAGTGCTGGTGCGCGGCGCAGATGCGTGATGGAAAATTCAGCCAGCAAAGCTTCCAGACGGGCTTCGCGGCGGTTGCGTTTGGGTTCAACCACTTCCAGAACGGCGCGGATGTTTTGCTCCACGCTCATGCCCCGGAAAATCGAGGCTTCCTGTGGCAGGTAGCCAATGCCTAAGCGGGCACGGCGGTACATGGGCAGATCAGTAATATTCTGACCGTCCAGGGTGATATTGCCGTAGTCAGGGGCAATCAATCCGGTGATCATATAGAAACAGGTGGTTTTCCCGGCCCCGTTCGGTCCCAGCAGACCAACAACTTCGCCGCGCTGGATGGACAGGCTTGCGCCACGCACCACAGGGCGTTTCTTGAAGCGTTTTCCCAGACCATCAGCCACAAGCCCTTGATTACTTGTGATCAATTTAGGCGACGCTGATTTCGGATCTTTGTTTTTTTCGGTCATATAGCTAGGCCAGACTTGTTTGTTGTTGGCACCATTATTGCACAGATTTTGCAGTTGGCAAGACTAACCCGCGTACGCGGTTGTCATTTGTGCCCGCACAGGCCTTCAAACGGCTGATATTGGTCTTTAAATTCACAGTTGCAGAACAACCGTTTAACAAATTGCCGCCGCGTTTGATTTTGACCGCGCCTGTCAGGGTGGCGACTCCGCTATTGACGTTATAGATACCTTTGTCGGCAGAAACATGTTCTGTCTTGGTGACAATCACCACATTGCCGAAAGCATTCACGCGGTGAATTTCACTTTTACCCTGCTTGTCCTTGCGAAACAGGGCGGCGATGACATCGGCCTTGATCTTGCGGTCTTCACGAACGGCAGTTGCATTACCGCGTGCGACGGCCTGGGCTTTTTCTTCCCAATATTCCAATGTGTTATCGGCGCTGATGGTATCATCCGGGGTGCGAAGGGTGGGGCGGGAGCCGGAAATCACCATAATGGCGCGTTTCAAATCATAAACAGCGCGGTCACCCGTTGCTTTTTCCGTATCAGATGTGATGGTCACACCGCCTAAAGCTTCCAGGCGGTGGATGTTGGTGTTGCCCGTCTGATCACCCTCATTTTCCGTGTAATATGCACGCAGTTCGTCCGCATTTACGTCCACATTGGCGCGTTTGGCAACGGCATTGCCCTGGGCGATGATGATTTGTTCGTTCTGCTGCCATTCAATCCCGTTATCTGCATAAATCTCTAGCGGTGCATTAGGTGACCCACTGGCAAGATTGATATCCTGAGCAAAGCCTGTTGAGGCCAGAAATCCAAAGGCTAGGGCAAGCGGAACAACTGATTTCATCATTAGTTTTCGTTTATCCGGTTCAAATAAAGTTTGGCAGATGTCTTGCCCGTGAAGATGATGGTTTTTCCCTTGTCGATCAAGCGAAAACCTTCAGATTCGATCCGTCCAAACGGCCCTTGGCCCACAACAGGATTGTGGCCTTCGGCCGATCCATTGGCGAGATCGATCCCAGCCGTTTTGGTATGCATTTCATAACCGGAATCATGAAACAGGTTTACGGCACCATCCAGTTCCAGATATTGCGTCGGGCGATCAAAAATACCGTTATCGGATGTCAGTACCAGCCAGGACCCGTCACTTAGGGTGATATCGGCCTTGGGGAGTTCCAGCAGGATGCTTTGCGTGTCGCCATCAATGCGTTTGGCAATATCGGCGGTGACGGAAAAAGGCTGGTTTTCGCTGTCGGTCCCGGTGTAGCGGGCATTGATCATGGAGGGGTCTTTCGCTTCGGACAGTTCAATATTTGAAAAGCCAATGGAAAACCGTTTGGAATCGGCGCGCAGGTGTGGCCAGATGATGATCATGATCACCAATAAAACGGCGATTACAGGTAGCAGAAGTTTCAGGATTTGAACGAAGCGGCTATAAGCGCGACTGATTTTGGAGCGTTTGGACAGGCTGATGGCATGCGTATCGCGGTAGCTTGTGCGCGATTTGGGTGTTCCCTGCATGGGTTGAGTTGCCAAGGCCATCAAGCCGATTCCTACCAATTGGTTAAGCGATGCCTGCACGCAGACAATCATGGATATGGATCACACCCATGACTTTTTGATTTTCATCCACCACAAAAAGGCTGGTGATGGATTTTGCATTCATGATGCCCAATGCTTCAACGGCAAGTGCGCCCGCGCTGATTGTTTTTGCACCAGTGGTCATGATATCGCCTGCGCAGCGTTTAATCAATTCATCTGTCATATTGCGGCGTAAATCACCGTCAGTGATGATGCCTTGAAGCCTATTGTTTTCATCCGTCACCGCAACACAGCCAAAATGCTTGGCCGTCATGACCAACAATGTATCACTCATGGGATCAGTGGGACTGACGATGGGCAAAGCATCGCCCGTATGCATCAGGTCTTTTACCTTCATCAACTGATTACCAAGGCTGCCACCGGGGTGGAATTGCTGGAAATCATCCGATGAAAAGCCACGACGCTCCAGCAAGGCAACCGCCAAGGCATCGCCCAAAGCCAGTGTCATCGTCGTTGATGTTGTGGGGGCCAAGCCTAAGGGGCAGGCTTCCTTTGCATTGGGCAGAACCAGACTGACATCTGCCGATTCCGACAAGGTGCTGGATTGGCGTGATGTAATGGAAATCAACGGGATGGTGAAGCGACGGCTATAGGCGATAAAATCGCTCAGTTCAGCCGTTTCACCTGAATTGGATAATCCCAAAATTGCATCTTCTTGCGTGACCATACCCAAATCACCATGGCTGGCTTCACCGGGATGAACGAAAAAGGCGGGCGCTCCGGTGGAGGCTAGCGTCGCGGCAATTTTGCGCCCGATATGACCGCTTTTTCCCATGCCAGTGACGACAATGCGTCCCTTGACGCCTGCCAGAATATCAACGGCTTTTGCAAAGGTGTCATCAAGACTGTCTGCAAGCGCGAGCAACCCGTCTGATTCCAGTTTCAGAACAGACTTTGCGGAGGCGATATCAAGTTCAGCCGGACGGGCTTTCGCAATGCGTGAGTGTGGTGCCATATCTTTAATTTTCAGGAGTTGAATTTGCGCCTAGATATAGGCGCGATTACCCCTATTCGTCAATGGGAGATAGAGTCTCTTAAGTAATAGAGATATTTAGAAAATCTTAGTGCGAGAAAATATCGACTTCCGGCCATCCGCCAAGGTCTAATGCTGCACGAGTCGGCAAGAAATCAAAGCAGGCCTGCGCAATCTCTTTACGCCCTTCACGCACCAGCATGCCGTCCAGAATTTCCTGAAGCTGATGGAGATATAGAACGTCGGATGCGGCGTAATTGATTTGCTCATCACTCAGCTTATCCGTGCCCCAGTCTGAAGATTGTTGCTGTTTGGAGAGATCAATTTTCAGCAGTTCCTGACATAGGGCTTTCAGGCCGTGTTTGTCGGTATAGGTGCGCACCAGCTTGGAAGCAATCTTTGTGCAGTAAACCGGGCTGCAGGTGATCCCCAGATACTTCTGAATGATGGCAACGTCAAAGCGGGCGTAGTGGAACAGCTTTTCCACGCTGGGATCAGACAGGAGTTTTTTCAGGTTCGGTGCGTCATAGACAGGTTCGTTAAAATGGACCAGATGGGCATTGCCATCTCCGCTTGAAAGTTGCACAACGCACAGACGGTCACGGTGCGGGTTCAGGCCCAAGGTTTCGCTGTCAATGGCGACGGATTTTCCAAAATCGATACCAGCGGGGAGGTCCCCGTAATGAAGTTCAATCGCCACAGCGTTCCCTTTCGTCGTTCGTCTTTATTTGATACGTATTTATATGGGGTTCCCAAACAAAAGAGAAGCCCCCCATTTTGGAAAAATCACTTTGCGATTTAATTAAAGGTATCCTTGATCGCTTCCATCACGACGAATGTGGATGTACTGGCCACATGGGGCAGGGTGGAAATCTCTTCGCCCAAAACGCGACGATAGGCCTGAATGTCGGACGTTCGCACTTTCAAAAGATAGTCAAATGACCCGGCGATCATGTGGCACAGTTCAATTTCCGGCACTTTGACTACGGCTTCGTTAAAGGCGGTCAGGCCTTTTTCCGTGGTGTTGGACAGTTTAACTGTGGTGAAGGCGATATGTTCCAGCCCCAGCTTGGCCGGGTTCAGCATCGCCTGAAATCCCATGATATAGCCTTCTTCGATCAATCGCTTGAGCCGCACCTGGCACGGGCTTTTGGATAGGCCTACCCGATTGGCCAGTTCGGTAATGGTCAGGCGACCTTCTTTGGCAAGATGGGTGAGGATTTTAATATCGTAAGCGTCTAATTCACTGCATTCAATGCTTTTGACCATCGATTTCACCGATAAATTATAAAAATAAAGGATATAATCAGTGATAATTCAAAATTTAAAGAAAATCAACCTTTTCATCATTGGTATAATTACGGGGTAACAGCCTAGAAAAGTGAAACCAGATGAAAACTATTCAAGAAATCAGAGAAGAAATCCGCCACTTCCACTTAAAAGATGAAGTTGAAGTTCTGTCTGCCCTTCAGGAAAATTCTGTCCTGTCTATGGATCAGCGAAATCGCATGGTAAGCCGTGCCAGTACGTTGATTGAAGATATCCGAAATGATGACAGGCCCGCCTTGCTGGAAGTGTTTTTGGCAGAATATGGATTGTCCACCAATGAAGGGGTGGCCCTGATGTGTCTGGCAGAAGCTTTGATGCGGGTGCCGGATGCGGAAACCATGGATCATCTGATTGAAGACAAGATCGCGCCGTCTGCCTGGTCCGAACATAAGGGCCATTCCAATTCCATGCTGGTCAATGCCTCGACCTGGGGGTTGATGCTGACCGGGAAAGTGCTGGATGATCATGCCTCCAAAGGTATTGGTGCCACCATTCATGGCTTGGTCAAACGATTGGGTGAACCTGTCATTCGTCTGGCCGTCAAACATGCCATGAAAGAACTGGGTAGCCAGTTTGTGTTGGGTGAAACTATTGGTGATGCGGTCAAACGCGGCAAGAAACAGGAAGAAGACGGTTACACTTTTTCCTATGATATGCTGGGCGAAGCAGCCCTGACCAAGAAAGATGCGGACAAGTTCTTCCAATCCTATAAAGCGTCTATCGAATATCTCGCAAGCCATGCCAAAGCTGATACAGTTGCAGAAAATCCCGGCATTTCCATCAAACTATCCGCCCTTCATCCACGCTATGAAGTGGGGCAGCGTGATCGGGTGATGACAGAGTTGGTGGAAAGCACCCTTGCCCTGACCCTTTTGGCAAAAGAGGCCAATATGGGGCTGAACATTGATGCGGAAGAAGCCGATCGTCTGGATTTATCCCTGGATGTGATTGAGGCTGTTTTGTCTGATCCACGCCTTGAAGGCTGGGATGGATTTGGTGTTGTGGTTCAGGCCTATGGCAAACGGGCAAGCTTTGTCATCGACTGGCTTTATAATCTATCAGTCAAGCTTGATCGTAAAATCATGGTGCGTCTGGTGAAAGGTGCCTATTGGGATACGGAGATCAAACGCGCTCAGGTCGAAGGGCTTTCTGATTTCCCCGTCTTTACCAAAAAATCAGCGACTGATTGTTCTTATATTTATTGTGCAGAAAAGCTTCTGGCGATGACGGATCGGATTTATCCGCAGTTCGCGACCCATAATGCCAACAGTGTTGCGATGATCCTGGAATTGGCAACAGATGAGGCGGCATTTGAATTCCAGCGTCTGCATGGCATGGGCGAAGTGTTACACCGATTGGTGCATGAACGTGAAAATGTGCGTTGTCGCATCTACGCTCCTGTCGGGCCGCACCGTGATCTGCTGGCTTATCTGGTGCGTCGCCTTCTGGAAAATGGCGCGAACTCATCCTTTGTGAACCAAATCGTTGATACCTCTGTTCCAGTTTCTGAAATCGCGGATGATCCGATTGTGACCCACAGCGAAAGTCTGAAGAATGCGGGTGGTTTTATTAAAAAGCCTGTAGATCTTTATGGGGCTGAACGTCCGAATTCAAAGGGGTGGGATCTGCATAATGATGATGATGTGGAAGCTATTGACGCGGCCCGTGGTCCGTTCATGAATACCACATGGGAAATTGCCCCGCTGACTGCTGAGAAGGCAACAGGGGCAGAAACCATGACCGTCACCAATCCTGCTAACCCGGATGATGTTTTGGGGCATGTCTTGCTAGCAAGTCCTGGGGATGTTGAAAAAGCGATTGCAGAAGCTGAAGACTGGACAGGTGTGTCTGCAAAAGACCGTGCGTTCGTCTTGAATAAAGCGGCTGATATTTATGAAGAAAACTTCGGTAAAATCTTCGCCATCCTGACCCGTGAAGCTGGCAAGACACCGATGGATGCCATCGCGGAACTGCGTGAGGCCGTTGATTTTCTACGCTATTACGCTGCACGTGCCGCAGAACTGGAAGGTCGTGCGGCGCGCGGTATCTTTACCTGCATTTCACCCTGGAACTTCCCGCTGGCGATCTTTACCGGGCAAATTGTGGCGGCCCTTTCGGTTGGTAATGGCGTTCTGGCGAAACCTGCTGAACAGACCCCGATCATGGCTCATGTGGCAGTGGAACTATTGCATCAGGCAGGCGTGCCGCGCACAGCCTTGCAATTGCTGCCCGGGACAGGGGCTGTTGTGGGTGCTGGTCTTGTTGCCAATAAACAGGTGGCCGGCGTCTGTTTTACAGGGTCTACGCAGACTGCTCAGCATATTAACCGGGGCATGGCGGAACACGCGGTTTCCAGTGCGCCCTTGATTGCGGAAACGGGGGGGCTGAACGCCATGATCGTTGATTCCACAGCTTTGCCGGAACAGGCGGTCAAAGACATTGTGGCTTCGGCTTTCCAGTCTGCCGGGCAGCGCTGTTCTGCCTTGCGTCTGTTGTATCTGCAAGAAGATATTAAAGAGACTTTCCTGGAAATGCTTTATGGTGCAATGGATGAGCTTTGCGTCGGAAATCCGTGGGATTATAAAACAGACGTGGGTCCGGTGATTGACGAAACGGCACGGACCAAGATCAATAGCTATATTGCTGCGGTCAAAGGTCGGGTAATGAAACAGATTGCTTGTCCAGATACAGGTACCTTTGTTGCACCAACGGTTTTGAAAGTGTCGGGCATCAAGGAGATGGCGGAAGAAATCTTTGGTCCGGTCCTGCATGTGGCAACTTTCAAGGCTTCTGAAATCGATCAGATCATTGAAGATGTCAATGCGTCCGGTTACGGGTTGACCTTTGGGCTTCATACTCGGATTGATGACCGGGTTCAGCATATTACGTCGAACCTGTGTGTCGGTAATATGTATGTAAACCGCAACCAGATCGGTGCGATTGTCGGTTCCCAACCTTTTGGTGGGGAAGGCATGTCGGGGACAGGCCCAAAAGCGGGTGGTCCGGCTTATGTGAAACGCTTTACGAAGGAAAAGACAGTTTCCCTCCCATTGCCTGCTATGGATGAGGTTCTGTCGTTTGATGCGGTTCAAGAGTTAATTTCGAAAGCGGTCCCTGAAAAAAGGGGTAAGCTCAGCCGTCATATTTTGCCTGGTCCAACCGGGGAGAAAAACGAACTTTCTGTTTATGGGCGTGGTGTGATCCTCTGCCTTGGCCCAACTGTTGAAGCTGCAGAGAAACAAGCTGACATCGTTCGAAGAAGTGGTGCCGTACCTGTGGTGCTGGAAGGTCATCTGGAACGGGATTTTCTAAGCCGCCTTGTTGGCTTTGATGCGGTGGTCAGTTGGAGTGAAGAAACGGACCTGAAAGCCATTCGTTCGGCGCTGGCAAAGCGCGATGGGATGATCATTCCGCTGATTTCAGCCGATGATTTTGCAGATCGTTGTGTGCTGGAACGTCATATCTGTATTGATACCACAGCAGCAGGCGGCAATGCGGCCTTGTTGGCGGTGGCGTCATAATTATTAATCATCTGAAAAAAGAAATCCCTGCATCGAGGTTATGTCTTGAGGCGGGGATTTTTTTGGCTGATGCCGATGGTATCTTAAGTGAGGTGTGCATAAAGAAACAGTTGATGATGGAATATGGTATATGTTAAATAAGAATTACTATTTTGTAAAAATAGATAAGTTTTGTTTATCTTTTTAATCCCCCTTAGGTTTCAGGTCCCATGAAGACATATTCCGCGCTTTTTCAGAAAAGCACAGACGACAATCCTTTTCGTAAAATTTCGACAAATGGCATTCGTCACATTGAAATTGACGGTGACAGCTTTATTAAAATTTCACCGGAAGCTATTACGGCCTTAACCAAAGAAGCTTTTAAAGATGTGTCTCATTTACTGCGCCCCGCACATTTGCAGCAGCTGCAGAATATTCTTCAGGATCCGGATGCAACGACCAATGATCAGTTTGTTGCCCAGCAATTATTGAAAAATGCCGTGATCTCTGCAGAAGGGGAATTCCCCAGCTGTCAGGATACGGGCACAGCGATCATTTCTGCCAAAAAAGGGCAGAACGTCCTCGTAGATGGTGATCTGCATGATGCGTTTTGTGCTGGGATTGAAGAAACCTGGCAGAAGCTAAATCTGCGTTTCTCCCAGATGGCGCCTTTGACAATGTTTGAAGAAAAAAACACCCGGACCAACCTGCCAGCACAGATTGATGTAGAGGCCGTCAATGGCGATGCGATTGACTTTCTGTTCATGGCAAAAGGCGGTGGGTCGGCGAATAAAACCTTTCTCTTTCAGGAAACCCGCCGTTTGCTTGAAAAGGAAAGATTGCTTTCTTTTCTGGAAGAAAAAATCAAATCCCTGGGGACAACGGCCTGCCCACCTTATCACTTAGCCATTGTCATTGGCGGGCTGTCTGCTGAACAGAATCTGAAGACCGTCAAAATGGCATCGGCGAAAGAACTGGATCATCTGGTTCAATCCGGTGATGAGAGTGGACGTGCTTTTAGGGATGTGGAACTGGAACGGGAAGTTCTGGAGATCACACGCTCTATTGGATTGGGTGCGCAATTTGGCGGCAAGTATTTCTGTCATGATATTCGCATCATCCGATTGCCACGCCATGGGGGCAGTCTTCCGGTGGGGATTGGTGTCAGTTGTTCGGCTGATCGTCAAATCAAGGGACGCATTGATCGTGATGGCGTGTGGCTTGAAGCGCTGGAAAGAGAACCGCAGCGTTATCTACAGGATGTCCTTTTTGATAGTGCAGATGCGGTGAAAATCAATCTGGATGAACCGATGAGTGAGATTTGCGACAAACTTTCGACCTTGGAGGTTTCAACGCCTGTTTTAATGTCTGGGACGATGATTGTTGCGCGTGACCTCGTGCATGCAGAACTGGCCAAACAATTGAGTCAGGGAAAACCACTTCCGGATTATATGAAGGAACATCCGATTTATTATGCCGGACCCGCCAAGACGCCGGAAGGACGGGCGTCAGGGTCCTTTGGGCCGACAACAGCGGCGCGCATGGACCCATATGTGCGTGACTTGCAGCAAAATGGTGCATCGCTGGTGATGATCGCAAAAGGTAATCGTTCGCGCGATGTGGTTCAAAGTTGCAAAGATCATAATGGTTTCTTTTTGGGTTCTGTTGGTGGAGCGGCCGCTGTTTTAGGGCGCGACGTTATCAAGAAGATTGAACAAATTGATTTTGAAGAATTCGGCATGGAAGCGGTCTTTAAAATTGTTGTTCAGGATTTCCCGGCTTTTGTGGTAATTGACAACAAAGGAAATGATTTCTTCACAAGCTAGGGACAGGACATGAGTGAAGAGAAGCTGTCTAAAGTCACAAGACGTCAATTGCAGATATTTATCGCAGCTGTTGAACACCGCAATTTTATCAAAGCGGCAGAACAACTTGGCTTAACGCCCCCGGCTGTTTCCATGCAAATGAGCCGCCTGAGTGATGCCTTCGGCACCGACCTGTTTGAAAAAGACGGACGCAACATTCAGCCAACGCACGCCGCAACAGCGTTGATGCCTTATGCAACGAAGGTGAATGAGACGTTGGCTGAAGCCTATGAAGTGATCGGTGCTGAAGTTGATCGGCGTGAGCGCAGTGTCAGTATCGGTATTGTGACGACGTCGCGGAACTTTGCACCTCAGCTTTTAAAAGAATTTTCAAACGCCTTTCCTGACATTGATATTGATATCTCCATTTCAAATCGCGACGTTTTGATCACGCAACTTGAAAAGGGAGAAATCGATCTGGCGTTCATGGGGCGCTTGCCGGAAGGTCTGGACGTGGAAGCCATCCGGTTTGCCGAACACCCTTATGTCATTATTGCCCATCCAGAACATGCGATGGCAAAAGAAAAACAAATCCGTCCCATAGACCTGCTGAGCTGTAAGTTTATTCAGCGTGAAGACGGTTGTGGCACCCATATGGTGCATGAACAGTTTTTCAAGCAAGCTGGTTTGAATGTGCCAACGGGGCAGGTGATGAATAGTAACGCCAATATCAAGCAGGCGGTAATGGCAGACCTTGGGATCGCTTTTATTTCCGGTCATACGATTGATCTGGAATGTCAATTGGGGAAGCTGACCGTTTTGGATGTTAAACGAACGCCCGTTCAGTCTGATTGGTATGTGGTGCATCGGCGCACCAAAAGACTGCCACCTGCGGCCAAGAAACTCTGTTCCTTCATTGTGGAAAATGGCCCGGAATTTATGAAAAGATTTTTCAAGACTGAGATTTAGACAGCAAGGCCTGCGCACGCACGACAATGGGTAAATCAATCATTTTGCCGTCCAGCTGAATTGCGCCACGTTTTTCTGCAATCGCTGTTTCATAGGCAGCGACAACGCGTTTGGCATATTCAATTTCTTCGGGCTGAATGGCGAAAACGTCATTTACACAGGCGACCTGACGTGGATGAATGCAAAGCACACCGTCAAACCCCATGTTCTTGGCTTTTTTTACCAAGGCCCCAAAGCGATCCATGTCATGGACTTCTGCTATTGACCCGGGCAAGCCGATCACATCGACCTGGGCTTGGCGTGCGGCCATAATCAATGTTTGCGCAGGGTTAAACAGGTTATCAGCATTGGCTTCAAATCCACATTCCGTGCTGAAATCTTCTGTTCCAAAAGCAAGGGTCTGAAGTCGATTGGATGCGTTTGCAATCTCACATGCTTTCATCAGGGCTTCAGGTGTTTCAATCAGCGCCACCAGTTTGATCTGCCCTGCCTGTAGGGCTGCTTCGCGTTCACAGGAAGACAGATGTTCATCGACAAGGCGGATATGTTCTGACCCCATGACTTTCGGAAGGATGATTCCAGCAACATCGCTTAGGGTTGTAGCCGGGATGTCTTTCGCGCAATCGCCAAAGTCACGATTGATACGCACCCAGACCTTCTGCCCTTTTTGTGCCAGCAAAGAAACATGTTCAGTCAGCACATCGCGGGCAAATTGTTTCTGGGCCAGTGGAACGCTGTCTTCCATATCAAGAATGACCACATCGGCATTTCTCTGATGGGCTTTTTCAACAAAGCGGCGTTCATGGGCAGGCACAAAAAGGTAAGAGGCAGACATCTGGCTTTCCTGTCTTTAGCTAGGGGCAAATTCGTTTCGAATATCGGCACTATGTTCACCCAGTGCCGGCACACGACCGAATTTATAATCACTTTTTTCGAAACTATGTACAACAGGTGCGGATACAAGTTCAGCTTTTTCACCATCTTCCAGGGTGACTTCTGTTCGGCGCAGCTGTGGATGTTCGGAAAATGTCTGAACGGAATTCACCCCGCCATAGGCAATGGCTGCCTTTTGCAATAACTCTTCAAGTTCCGCACGTGTCTTGGATTTGAAAATCTCCGTCACAAGTCCATCTAATGCCTGGCGGTTTTCAACACGTGCGCTGGCATTGCAGAACAGCTCATCCGTTGCAATTTCCGGCATGTTAAAGACATCGCGGCATAAGCGAACCCATTCACGTTCATTCTGGATCGAGATTGCCAGGGTTTCCCCATCCGCCGTTTTAAAACCGCCATAAGGCGCGATTGATGGATGATGCAATCCAACAGGCTGTGGGGCTTTGCCTGCATAAACCGTATGCATCAACGGCACGGTCATCCAGTCAGCGGCGGTATCAAACAAAGAGACTTTGACCGAACTGCCTTTACCAGAAATGCTGCGTGCGATCAGGGCTTTTTGCAGGCCGATGATGGCGTTCATGCTCGCTCCAATGTCGCAAACTGAAACCCCGATGCGCCCTGGATGCCCCGGTGCACCATTTACGGCAACCAGTCCACTTTCACACTGAACCAGGAAGTCATAGGCTTTCATGTCTTTGTAACGTCCTTCGTCACCATAGCCACTGATGTCACAGGTAATGATTTTCGGGTTTTTCTTCTTTAAGGTTTCGTACCCAAAGCCAGCCCGTTCAATCGCACCGGGGGCAAGGTTCTGAATAAAGATATCTGCCTTTTCCAGAATACGATGGAGGAGGGCAGCATCTTCCGGATCTTTGATATTGAGGCAGAGAGATTCTTTGCCATGGTTTGCCCAGACGAAATAAGAGGCAGAGCCTTTGACGGCCTTATCGTATTTTCTGGCAAAATCACCAGTGTCACGTTCAATCTTGATCACACGCGCACCACCCTGGGCGAAATGGCAGGAACAAAGTGGGGCAGCAACGGCTTGTTCAAGTGAAACGATCAGCAGCCCTTCATAGGGCTTCAGGCTATCCTGAGACATTTAAGCCTCTCCTTTTTGTGCAAGTATGCTCAGATTACGGTTCATTTCGTTGGCAACGACGGTCATGCCTTCGTCAAACCCCATACCGGGCTTGATCAGTACCCGCTCGGGCCGGGTAGCTTGGGCTACATTGACGCAGGTACGTGCCGAGATATCCGTCTCGTTACAGGTACCGCCCTGATAGGCTTCGACAGTGTGCTTTTTGCAGTAAAGGACGGCTTCGATTGTATTGTGGATGCTGCCGAGATCCGGCGTTTTAATTTGCACCATGTGGCAGCATTTCTGATCGACAAAATCAACGACATCTTGGTAAGTGTTGCACCATTCATCCGCAACGATGCGCACATTTGAGGCTTTGTCATCCAGATGCTTTTTAATTTCTGCCAGAAGCTTGATCTGCCCGTCTTTAGACCCTGCATCTGCCGGACCTTCAATATAGAGCTGAAACGGTTTGGCGCGTTCTTCCAGCTGAATAAGGTAATCAGCAATTTTTAATGGATCATTTTTAAAGATCAATCCAATGGTTCCATAAACATCGATATGGAGCTTGGGGCTATAGGTCGGGCCATCGCGCAAGGCTTCAATGCGGCGTGTCAGCCAGGTGACATATTCTAACAGTTTGCCACCATTTTCACCCAGCTTGGTTGGGATGTTATTGATCAACGCATGGGGCAAGGCGTCTACCCGTTTTAAAATCATCTTATCGACAGCGCCATATCGGTCATCTCCACTTTGTGCAAACAGGGACAAGGGAGATGTCTGTAACGGAAGGTCATATTCCCGGCACACGACTTCGACCTTTAATAGTTTGTTTGCCTTGGCTGTTGCATCCAGCAGGGCTTGAGACAGGCCATAACGGATGGCGGTGTGAAGCGGTTTGCCGTCAATTTCCAACGTGTCGAAGAAGGCGGCATTTTCACGGAACGTATCGATGTCGCGACCAATCAGCAACGGTTCAATATGTTCTTTTAACAACGGGATAAACCGTTCTGCGGTAAAGAGAGGATCACGTCCGCCTGCACCGGAATATTGGACAGCGGCACAATCACCTTCGGCCAGCAATCCGTTTTCCAGTTCCAGCATGATCGACACACATTCCCCAGACTGGCGAATGCTGTTGAACCCGGGGGTGAGAGTTTCCCCCACATATATAAATCCGTCCTGTTTCGAACCCGCTTTGATCGCTGCCTGGTCGTCAAAGTAAAAGGAGGAAAAACCAGGTGCGAAGTAGACTTTTTCGATCTTCATAGTTTGTTATACTCTGCCAAACGTTTTTTCGTAGTTTCTCGGTAGCCATCAGGGCGGCCAATCAGTTTGCCGCTGGAAATGGCACGCACATCATCGACAACCATGTCAAAGGATGCGCTGCGACCTTCGGCAAGGGCGCGTTCATCAATTTTTTCACGGTTGAAATCACGCACGTCTGGCGGCAGGGGGACATGTCCGGTTTCCAGAACACGGATAGCGCCGAAATTGTCGCGGATGGGTGTCAGCTTGCCTGCGTTTTCGACAGCAGGGGCGAACGGAATATCGATAATCCCTTTTTTGAAAGCCAAAATCGCCCCCTTGGCAATATCACCTTCACCGAATTTGATGACCCGGCGCATGATGGCGCGGACTTCGGCTTCGATCACTTCCATTTCCTGGGTGATGTCCATGGTTTCAATGCGGTTCTGGTTGGCGATCATGCCAATCATCTGATGGGTCATCTGCAGGCCTGCGCGGTTAGCTTCCATGGTTGGAATGCCTGCGGCCTCATGTGGGGTTTTCACGATGATTTTGGTCGCACCTGCATATTTGGCTGTCATCGCACCAAGACTGATAACGGCGGTGGCCTGGTCTTCATCTTCGGGGAACCCCCCCATCCATTGGTGGAAGACAGTGGTTAAAGCGTAGTCGTCAAAACCTGCATCCATGAAATAATGGTTCGCCAGTTTGCGAAGAGATCTGATTGCGGCAATGTCTTGTGCCACATTACCGGATTGGCCGTAACCAAGCGTGATGCAACGCGCACCTTGTTCCAGGGCCAGCAATCCTTCAAGGATGGCAACCACGTGTGAAATAAAGGGTGGGACCAACGTTCCGGTTAAGGGGCCGAATGGTTCACGGTTGATGCGCACGCCTTCACGTTCATACAGACCCACAAGACGGTCGCAATATTGCCAGTGTCGAATGGACTGTTCCAGCGGGATGCGTTTGGCATAAGGAATATTGTAGGAAATGCCACCGCCTTCGTAACTTGAAAAACCGGACGCCAGCGTGATTTCACCTAAAAGCCGGGCGTCTGGTGTGCCATGACGGACCTGGACAGGTTTTTCCAGGCTTGCAACCAGATTGGAACAAGCCTCAACACCATGGTTGACCGGGGGGAAACCGTTTAGAAGAGAGGTTCCGGCAGCGCGGGATTTATCAATCCCTTTTTGGGCTTCTTCATATCTGTTGTGACGTGTGTAGGCATCAACTGTCGTTGGCAGGACATCACAATAAGGGGTTAAATCCTGCAGAAGCTTTGTGTGTTCACGCAGCAAAGCCACACCTGCGCGCGGTTGTAACAAGGTGCGCCCCTGGGCATGGGCATCTGCAAGGGCAGAAGAGAATTGCTTTTCTTTCGGCAGGTCCTGTTGCAGTTTCACGCCTTTTTGGAAATCGACGTCTTTGCCAGTGTGCCAGGTCTGCAGGACTTTTTCACGTTCAGCTTCAAATTCGGCATCTGAAAGCTGTTTATTCGATACATTAATGGAGTCAATCATCGTCTATGCTTAGGCTATCAGTTTTTTGAGATTTCAGAAGACGTGTCTGTTTTCTGGAAAACAGCAGAATAGTTGTGACCAATTCTTGATCTGTGAAGATTGATATCGTCTTTCAATAAATCTGCGACATGGGCGATGTCTGCTGTTGGGCGAAAGACGCGGTCAAATCCCATTTCCTGGAATTGCTTTTCCACATCTTGAAAATCTTTCTTACCGATCACCAGGTTGCCGCCGACATATAAAACGATGTCACCGATCCCATATTCTTCGCATTTTTCACGAAAGCCCTGACAATCGATTTCACCATGTCCATAGATGGAAGAGACCAGAATAGCATCTGCATTACAATCCAGTGCAGCTTGGGCGAATTCATCCTGAGAAACCATAACACCCTGGTTTTCAACATTGATCCCTTTTGTGGTGAGCGCATTTTCTAAGATTTTGTTGCCAACCGCATGACAGTCAGCCCCAATCACACCCAAGACAATCGTGTATTCATCAGTTTTAGTCGTCATCTAAAATATCCAGTTCTGAAGTGAGCACACATGCCTAGTCGACACTTCTGATTTAGTCAACTTTGCTTAGTTATTAAGTTATTTTGTTAATTATTGCTTATCAATATGAGCAGGGAGTAGTGCATGCGTGGTCGCGTTCGGGAAATAGCGTGTGATATGTTTGGGATGAAGCAATA
The DNA here is from genome assembly GCF_033100395.1 of Terasakiella sediminum. Taxonomy (NCBI): domain Bacteria; kingdom Pseudomonadati; phylum Pseudomonadota; class Alphaproteobacteria; order Rhodospirillales; family Terasakiellaceae; genus Terasakiella; species Terasakiella sediminum. The sequence continues at coordinate 26,816 of NZ_JAWLVJ010000008.1, forward strand.
AAAAAAGGCCTTAAGTAACCGGAGTTACAAGGCCTTTTTTATGGTGCCCAGGAGAAGACTCGAACTTCCACTCCCTTGCGAGAACTAGCACCTGAAGCTAGCGCGTCTACCAATTCCGCCACCTGGGCTTAGTTGCAACGACATGTACTGTCGTGTTTGCGAGGCGGTTTTTAGGGCTATGTGAAGCAGATGTCAATAGGAATAATGAAAGAAAATTGAAACATCTGTCATTTTCCCCAATCCGATGGTTGCTGCGTGCCCACAAGGGGTATATAAATCAATGTAGTCTATAGGGAAGACCACATTTTAAGGAGATGGGTGATGGGGCGCCAAATTGCGACAGTATTCGGGGGATCCGGTTTTCTGGGTCGTCATATTGTAAAACGTCTGGCTGAAGATGGCTACACGGTTCGTGTGGCCGTGCGGGATGTCGAATCCGCCATGCTGGTGAAACCATATGGGGACCCCGGTCAGATCATTCTACAGGCCTGTAATGTCAGAAACGCCGATATGGTCGCGCGTTCCGTGGCAGGTGCAGATGTGGTTGTCAATTTGGTTGGTCTTTTGTCTCAGTGGGGCAAGCAGACATTTGGTGCGGTTCATACCGAAGGCGCTGCCAATGTGGCCAAAGCCTGTGCTGACGCAGGTGTTGCGAATCTAATCCATATGTCCGCCCTTGGTGCTGATGAAAATGCCGAAGCTGAATATGCCCGCACAAAGGCTGCCGGGGAAAAGGCTGTGTTGAAGGCGTATCCAACTGCAACCATTCTGCGCCCAAGTGTGGTATTTGGTCCGGAAGATGGGTTCTTCAACCTGTTTGCGGGCATCATGCGTTTTACACCAGCTCTGCCTGTGATCGGGGCACCATTGATGCCGAAGGTCAAATTTGAAAATGGCGAATTGGATATAAACCTTTATGGCGATGGCGGTGCGAAATTGCAGCCGGTTTATGTGGGTGATGTGGCACAGGCGGCCTTTAATGCCATCAATAACGATGCTGCCAAAGGCAAGACGTTTGAACTGGGCGGACCGGAAGTGATGACCTTTATGGGCATCATGAAACGTATCTTGAAACATACAGAACGTGATCGATTCCTCGCTCCGGTTGCTTATCCGTTCGCGAAGATTCTCGGCGGCATTCTCGGCTTTTTGCCGAACCCACTTCTGACCCGTGATCAGGTGACCATGCTGGAAACTGACAATGTGGTAAGCGAAGGGGCTTTGGGCCTGAAAGATTTGGGCGTTGAGGCCACGCTGGCAGATCTGATCCTGCCTTCCTACCTAGGGCGTTTCAAGCAACTTAAACGTCAGGCGCGCCATATTGAACGCCGCGTTTAAGCTCAAAGTGAATATAAAAAACAAAAGGCCTTGAGGGATAATCCTTCAAGGCCTTTATTTATTACATATATGGGAAAGGGAAGAATTACTCTTCGTCGCCCATTTTTTCAGCGCTATGGACGATGATTTCACCGAATTCACGCAGGAAAACTGACCCCTTTACGGTACGCTGAACCAGCACGCTGCGGCGGTCATTGTCATCGATTTTGCGGCGCAGAAGTTCCATTTGACCCAGACGGTCAAGGGCGCGGGTGATGGCGGGTTTGGAAACATTCAGGCTATCAGCCAGTCCGCGAACGGTGTGTGGCGGTGGTGTCAGGTAAACGGTCAGCAGCAAAGCCATCTGACGGGCAGACAGGTCTGGTCCATCGCGTCGGACACTTTCCAGAATTGCTTTTCGCCAAAGATCCAGGGCCTGGACTGGTTCGAGTTCTACGCTCATAATTCTCGCCAATTCGTTACGGTTTCGAACAGTTTTAGAGGAGGTCCTGCCCAAGGGCAACCCTTAAATTGTTAAAATTTGTTTTTTATCATCAGGAAGGCCGCGCGCAGGCCCATGGCTTCCCCACCTTCTGGCTTGCCAGGACGCGACGATGTGTTCCAGCCCATGACATCCATATGCGCCCAGGCGATATTCTTTTCAACAAATTCTTCCAGGAAAAGGGCGGCTGTAATCGCCCCGCCATAAGGCATATTGGCTTCATTGGAGATATCACCCGTCTTGCCGTCAATAGCTTTGCGATAAGGTTTCCAAAGTGGCAGGCGCCACATATGATCGTCTGTTTCCTTGCCTGCTTCCATCAATCCGTTTGCCAGATCATCATTGTTGCTGAAAAGGGCAGGCAGTTCCGTACCCAACGCAACGCGGGCAGCCCCGGTAAGTGTGGCAAAATCCAGGATCATTTCTGGTTTATCTTCACAGGCGAGTGCAAGACCGTCGGCAAGAACAACGCGCCCTTCGGCGTCCGTGTGGCCGATTTCAATGGTGGCGCCTTTGCGACTATCGACCACATCCAGAGGACGCATGGCTTTATCGGAAACCGCATTTTCAACAGCTGGGATGATTACACGCAGGTTGATCGGCAGCTTGGCCGTCATGATGGCCTTGGCAAGCCCCAGAACGTGGGCCGCACCGCCCATATCTTTTTTCATCAGCTTCATAAACTGTGCAGGTTTGATATCCAGCCCGCCTGTATCAAAACACACACCTTTGCCGACCAATGTGACTTTTGGGTTCTTGTCATCGCCCCAGACCATATCTACCAGACAGGGGCGGCGGTCATCAGCTGCCCCTTTGCCGACTGCATAGACAGCCGGGAAGTTATGTTCAATCAGCCCTTCATCTTCAATGACACAGCATTCCCCGTCAAATTCTGCTGCCAGATCACGTGCGGCTTGCGAAAGTTCCATCGGGCCCATGTCGGCTGCGGGGATGTTGATCAAATCACGGGTCAGTTCAATCCCGCCCGCAAGCGCATCCAGCAATGTCTTGTCAACGGATTTGGGCAGGATCAGGCTTGCAAAATCCTTGGTGCTTTCCTTGTACCAGTCAAAGCTATAAGTCCCAAGCGCCCAACCCAGACAGGCCGCATCGGCTTGCCCGGCTTTTAGGCGGCCTTTGATTTTATAGGTGGCTTTGGGCAGTTTGGCGGGCAGGGCGGCGAAATCCCACATGATGTTATCATCACTGATCCCGACAAGGATGCTTTCAACGGTTCCTTTCTTGCCCGCAACAGCCAGTGTTGATCCACCTGCCGCTTTGAAGTCATTGGCATCGATCCAGTTTTGTAAGTCCTTGGGCTGTTTTTTAAGCCATTTGTCAAACCCGTCTCTGGCAACGGGAATAAGGGAAATGGGGGCGGTGTCGCTTTTCTTTACCAAATAATCGGTCGCAGCCATGGACTTTCCTTTATGATCAGCATATTTCTTTAAGCCATTACATTAACGGAGAAAATCATGTCACGCTATACTCTCGTCGTTGGGAATAAAAATTATTCTTCCTGGAGCCTGCGCCCCTGGCTGGTGATGAAGCATCTTGGGCTTGAATTTGATGAAGTGGTGATCCCGCTGATGCAGGATGATTTCAAGGCAAAAATTCTGGCTCATTCTCCGGCAGGCAAGGTTCCGATCCTGAAGGCAGACGGTTTTGATGTTTGGGATTCCCTTGCAATTTGTGAATATCTGAATGAAGAACATGGCGCAGGCAAGCTCTGGCCATCTGATGCAGGCGAAAAGGCACTGGCACGATCAGTGGCCTATGAAATGCATTCCGGCTTTTTCACCGTGCGCAATGACATGCCGATGAATATTCGTCGTATTGTGGATGGGTTTAATCCCAGTGCTGACTGTCAGGCAGAGATTGACCGGATCAAGGAAATCTGGACGGATTGCCTGAACATGAAAACTGCCGAAGGTCCATTCTTGTTTGGTGAATTTTCCATTGCTGACGCCATGTTCGCCCCTGTCATCTGGCGCTTTAACAGTTATGGCATTGTGCTGGAAGGGGCGCTTGCGGACTATTCCAGAGCCGTGCGTGAAATGGAGATCATGCAGGATTGGGTTGAGGCTGCGAAAGCGGAAGAATGGGTGATGGACGCGGTTGAGCTTTAATTCAGCCGAAAAGTTATCTAAAACCCGTCATCGCGCACTTGTTGCGCGATAATGGGTGGAAGCCAGAGTATTGCTTTTACCCATTATGCCGCAACGGGTGCGGCATGACGGTTTAGGGGTGTTGGATGATCTTCTCACGCGCGCCGACATCGGCCCCTGACGGTAATCCCTTGTCCGGGTCACCAATCCAGCTCACCACATCTTTCCACACCACAGGGCCGTTCTTGTCCCGTGGCAGCCAGTGCCAGCCGTCGGGGTAGAAGGCGACTTTGTGTTTGTCATCTAAGGCGCTGATCATCTGACCTGTCGGGCCCATGGGGATGAGCTCGTCTTTTTGCCCATAGAGAACAAGGGTGGGGACCTTCAGGTCGGATGTGTGATCCAATGCGTCCTGCATCAGCCAGCTTATCCCCCAAAGGCCATCTACTCGTGTGCCGCGAATGACAAGGGGATCGAGGCTCCAATTCTTCCAGTTTTCAATATGATCTGTGGGTTGCACAATTCCGCCGCCGGATAGTTTCAGCCAGGGCATTGTGTAGCTGACAGCATAGAGACTTGCCTTTTGATACCAGGGCCAGGTGCTTGGCCCCCAGACAGCCGGGGCAGAGAGGATAGCGCCCGTCACGGGCAGCGGTTTGATCTTGGCAAGGGTCGTCATGACAACTGCCCCGCCCATACTTTCTCCGATCACATAAAGCGGCAGCTTTTCATGGCGGGCATGGACCAGATGGATGATAGATGCCAGATCATGGGTTAAAGCTTCTGTCCCTGCCCAAAGGCCCCGGTGGGGGGCTGCGCCAAAGCCGCGCTGGTCGTAGGTGATCAGCTTGATGGCATTTTGCTGCAGGTATGTTTCCATCCCGGGCGTGAGGAAATTGCCATAATCATTAAAGCCATGGACACCGATCAGGATGGCTTTTGGTGCTTCAACAGGTTCCCAGATGCGCAAAGGCAGTTTAACCCCGTCTTCGGCGATATAGTGATCATCTACCAGATCAGCCACGCGGATTTTTTCACCCAGCCCTTCGATATGCGGCGTGCAGGCTGCAAGGAAAAGCAGGGTGAAAAGGGTGCTAAGCGATCTTCGCATTGTCTTCGCGGGTCAGTCTGAGGAACAGGTCTTCCAGATCGCTTTCTTTCGTCGTCAGGTCCGTGATGGTGAGGTTAGCCTCACTCACCAGTTCCAGAATTTTGGCAACGTCAAGTTTGCTTGGGCTATATTGGAAGGACAGTTTGTTACCGGGCTGAAGGGTGACGTTGAAACCGAATCCACGAAGCGATACTGGGACTTCGGATACAATTTCGCTGATGGTGATGATCAGTTCTTTCGCATCCATTTTGGACAGCAGGGTTTGTGTTTCATCGCACGCGACCAGCCGGCCATGGTTGATGATGGCGACTTTGTCACACAGTTCTTCGGCTTCTTCCAGATAGTGGGTGGTCAGCAGGACCGTGGTGCCCATGCGGTTTAACTCGCGTACATAATCCCACAGCTGCATGCGAAGTTCGATATCCACGCCAGCTGTCGGTTCATCCAGAACCAGAATTTGCGGGGAATGAACCATGGCCTTGGCGACCAGCAGACGACGGCGCATCCCGCCGGAAAGCGTACGCGCATAAGAAGTTGCCTTATCAGCCAGACCAACGGCTTCCAGAATTTCATCCGTGCGGCGCTGATTTTTCGGAACACCATAAAGACCCGCTTGAACTTCCAGCAGTTCACGCGGGTTGAAGAAGGGGTCCAGGTTCAGTTCCTGCGGGACAATGCCGATGGAACGACGTGCTGCGCGCATCTGGTCTTCGATGTCATAGCCCCAGATGTTGGCATCACCCGATGTCTTGGTCACAAGTCCTGCCAGGATATTGATGAAAGTGGACTTACCCGCCCCGTTTGGACCCAACAGCGCAAAGAAGGATCCGCGTGGAATCGTCAAAGACACGTCGTTCAGCGCGTGTTTTTCCGGCTGGCCATGGGCGCCTTTGTATGTTTTTGAAAGGTTTTTGACCTCAATTGCCGCATCGGGCATCAATTGAGTAGTGTCATCGGTTTGTTTTTGCGCTATAGAAGCTGTCACGGGGTTTGCTCCGGTTGTAATCTTATCCAGCAATCGGTACCATTCAGAATAGTATATGACAATGTTTTTAGGGGGCAATCATGAAGCCTGAAGAAATCATCGAGGTAGAAACAGCATCCGTTGCATGTGATGGGGGCGGGGGCGCAGCAGGCCATCCGCGTGTTTTCCTAAGCCTAGAGCAGGAAAACGGCTATGAAGTCGTTTGCCCATATTGTTCCAGGACTTATCGTTTGAAAGAAGGCGTTGCACTGCACGGTCACTAAGACCGACGCCGTTTGATTTTTCGATTTAGTTTGTGAAGGTTCTTCCGTCAAGGGATGGAAGGGCCTTCTTTTGTTCGGGGCTGTGTTTTTTTCTGTAAGCCATCTTCTTTCTTGTGCTGATTTAAAGCTTCGCTATAGTCACCCCTATGACTGATATTTCGAACGCACCTGCAAAGCCTGAACACGTTTATCTGATTGACGGTTCCAGCTTTATCTTCCGCGCTTATTTTGCCAATATGCGCAACCCGATGACCCGTAAAGACGGAACGCCCGTTGGCGCTGTTTACGGGTTCTGTTCCATGCTGATGAAGCTGTTGAGCGATACGGACGCTGATCATGTGGCCGTGGTGTTTGATACCAAGCGCAAGACGTTTCGAAACGATATCTACCCGGAATATAAAGCACATCGCCCGCCACCCCCGGAAGATTTGATCCCGCAGTTTGATCTGGTACGTGAAGCGGTTGAAGCCTTTAACGTTGCACGCGTGGAAAAAGAAGGGTTTGAGGCGGACGATCTGATCGCGACTTACGCCAAGCAAGCTTCCAAGATGGGGGCACAGGTGACCATCGTGTCGATCGATAAAGATTTGATGCAACTGGTAGATGATAATATCTCCATGCTGGATACCATGAAAAACGTGGTGATCACCCATGACGAGGTGGTGGAAAAATTCGGCGTTGGCCCGGACCGGGTGGTTGATGTACAGGCGCTGTCCGGTGATAAATCAGATAACGTCCCTGGTGTGGAAGGGATCGGTCCCAAGATCGCAGCGCAATTGATCAATGAATATGGTGATCTGGAAACGCTGTTGGAACGTGCAGGCGAGATCAAACAGAACAAACGCCGTGAACGTCTGATCGAACAGGCGAACCTTGCGCGTATTTCCAAACAGCTGGTGACACTGGATCAGGACGTTGAAGTCGATGTGCCGCTGGAAAGTTTCGCCAATAAAGAACTGGATGCGGAAAAGCTGATCTCTTTCTTTGAAGAACAATCTTTCAAATCCCTGATCACCCGTATCGCTACCAAGTTCGGTGTGGAAGTTGAAGGCGAAGAACGGCATGAAGAACGCGGTGAAAACGGCGGTGTTGCCATTCCGTCTATTGCACAGTTGTGTCCGAAAGAAACATCTTATGAGCTGGTGCAGACAGAAGCTGACCTGAAGCGCTGGGTTGATCAATCCATGATCGCAGGTACCGTTGCAGTGGATACGGAAACCGACAGTCTGGATGCAACCTCTGCCAATCTGGTGGGTGTGTCGCTATCTTATGAAGTCGGGTCTGCCTGTTATATCCCGTTGCGTCACAAATCTGCGCAGCCAGAACAGACATCCCTGTTTGGTGATGAGGAAGAAACAACAGCAGCCGCACCAGAACAGGTGGATTTTGATACGGCGATTGCCCTGTTAAAACCACTTCTGGAAGCGCCAAGTGTGCTGAAGGTGGGGCAGAACATCAAATATGATCTGCTGGTTTTAGGCAATCCGGATAACGGTGGGATCAATGTCGCACCGATTGACGACACGATGGTGCTGTCTTACATCAATGATGGGGCGAAACATAAGCACGGGATGGATGCGCTTTCTGAGCTTCATTTCGGCATTACGCCCATTCCGTTTAAAGAAGTTTGTGGTACCGGGAAAAAGCAGATCACCTTTGATCTGGTGGAATTGGAAAAAGCACGCGATTACGCAGCAGAAGATGCTGATATTACGCTGCGTCTGCACAAGCTGTTGAAGCCACAATTGGCCGCAGAACAAAACGTTACCCTTTATGAGAAGATGGAACGACCGCTCATTCCCATCCTTGCCCTGATGGAAGGCAACGGCATCAAGGTAGACGTGCAGGAGCTGCGCAACATCAGTGAAGAATTCGGCAACCGTCTGAATGAACTTGAAAAAGAAATTCACGAATTGGCAGGCAAGGAATTTAACATTGCTTCGCCCAAACAGTTGGGTGAAGTGCTGTTTGATGACCTGGAACTGCCCGGTGGGAAAAAGGGCAAGACTGGCGCTTACCAAACAGGTGTCGGTGTGCTTGAAAAGCTCGCTGATGCTGGCCATGAAATCCCGGTCAAGGTGATGGAGTATCGCCAGCTGTCCAAACTGAAAAGTACTTATTCTGATGCCTTGATCGCACAGGTGAATGCCAAGACCGGACGGGTGCATACATCCTTCCAGCAGGCGGTGACCTCGACCGGGCGTCTCAGTTCATCTGATCCAAACCTGCAGAATATTCCGATCCGCACCGAAGAAGGTCGTCGTATTCGTCATGCTTTTGTGCCGGAAGAAGGCAAGATTTTGATGGCGGCTGATTATTCGCAGATCGAATTGCGCCTGCTTGCCCATGTGGCCGGAATTGAAACGTTGAAACAAGCGTTTCATGACGGGGTGGATATCCACGCATTGACGGCATCGCAAGTGTTTGGTGTGCCTGTTGACGGGATGGACCCGATGGTGCGTCGAAATGCCAAGGCCATTAACTTCGGGATCATTTATGGTCAATCCCAATATGGCCTGGCGAAGCAACTTGGTATCAGTAATGATGAAGCTAAAGAATATATCACGGCCTATTTTGAGCAGTATCCGGGTATCCGCACCTTTATGGATAACGCCAAGGAAGAAGCCAAGGAACATGGCTATGTGAAAACATTGTTTGGCCGTAAATGTTTTATCCCCGGTATCAATGATAAAAATGGCGCATTGCGTGCTATGGGTGAACGTGCAGCCATTAACGCACCGATCCAGGGCGGGGCGGCTGATATCATCAAACGTGCCATGATCCGATTGCCGGATGCCTTGCATGCAGCCAATTTATCTTCTAAGCTTTTGTTACAGGTCCATGACGAACTCGTCCTCGAAGTGACTCCGGAAGAAGAGCAAAAAACAAAAGAAGTTTTAAAAGAAGTAATGGAAGGGGCAGCTCAGCTCAGCGTACCGCTGGTGGTGGATGTGGGAACAGGCCAGAACTGGCAGGAAGCACATTGATCTTTTGGGCTGTGGGAATAGATGGCGCAGGAAATAAGAAAAATCGAATTCAATCTGGAAGAAACGCAAATGGCCATGCAGGTCTTTTGCGATAAAACCGGACAAAAATTCCCCGCAGGTAAAATATCGATGGTGGCTGCCGAAGCAGGTGGCCGCCTGAAGATTGAATTTAATAATGACGACAGCAAAATCATGCCCATGCGCGATAAGGATATGCTGACGGCCTTGCTGGTCTTTTGTCAGGAAAAGGGAATACCTGTTCCCAAAGGCGGCAAGAAGGTCTTGAAGGCAGAAGGCGCAAAAGTCGTCATGCTGGTGAAGATGGGATAAACACAAAAAAAGTGTCGCACCCTAGGGGTCTTACTGATAGGCGGGGATTCTGCCTTTTGTATATATTGAAGTTATAACTTCAAGTATGCAGAGCCCCACGATGCCCATTGAAACCCGCCGAATTGATTTTAGTGATGTTGAGTTGAGAAACGCCCTGTCCCTTTATCAGGAAAAGACAGTGGGCGGTAAAGCCGTGTCTCATATCCGGGCTATGGGCAATGGTGATGACTTTTCAATCGTTGCAAAAGTATCATCAACCGATGGTCAAACGATCCAGAAAGTCTTTGATATTCCAACAAGTTTGGCGGTTCTGGTGCTCTATGCCAAACAAGCGAGTATTCCTTTGCCAAAGGCCGCGAACAAAAGCCTATCTGCGACGGAATTTGGCGGGATTTCCCTGAGTGTGCGCTATCTGCATAAGGTGATTTGATCGCGCGAGATGCCCCTTTATGGTTGTTTATCTTTTTTAAATTTAAAATTTTTTAGCTATATCACTCAAATAGGGGATGTCGTCTGGGTTGAGAGAGGTCATACATTATGTATAACTTTTCAAGGGGTACGCAAGATGCCATCAGAAGTCAGACGGATAGATTATACGGAAATTGAACTGCGCAATGCACTGTCGCTTTACCAGTCCAAAATGGAAGGGGGCGAAGCCACAGATGGCCGCGTTTCAGGGATCAAGGTTATGGGAGGCGATGAATTCAACATCGTTGCCAAAGTCTCTTCACCAGAACAGCATGAAGTCGGCCGCAAGGTCTTTGATCATGCCACCACGGTGGCGGTGATGGTGCTGTTTTCAAAACGCGCAGGTATTCCCTTGCCGCGAAAAGGGCGCAAAATGCTGGCCCCAACCAAGTTTGGCGGGGTGGCGATGACCATTCGATATAACCACAGTGTTGCCGATGGCGTGATGCCTGCCATGAAAATGGCCCAGGCAAAAGCTAGTCAGCCGATGAACGCATCGATGTGAGCCCATAGGCAAGGATCGATAGCCAGCCCAAAATAAAGCAGCTGCCGCCAATGGGGGCTGACATAGCAAACAGGCTGGTTTCGCGAAAGCCCAGACTATAAAGGCTACCGCAGAAAAGAAGTATCCCGGCGGTGAAAAAGACGCCGGAGATTGTCAGTATTTTGGAAGTGTGGCTTTTCAGAAAGACTGCGATGCCAAAGATCACAAGTGCGTGCCACATTTGATATTGCACGGCCTTGTCAATCAGTTCCCGACCATAGTCAGACAGGTCCGCATGGGCAGATACCGCCCCTGTTATGACGGCTGTTGCGCCAAAGAGACCGGAAAGCGCAAACCACGGTGTCATGCGTTTTGCATCGCTGGACAGCCCGTATTGCCGCACATGGGGGCAGAGGCACAGGAGGGGGCAGGCGGTTGCGCAGCAGCAGCGGCAACATTGGGGGCCATGATGGTTTTCGCCACATCTGTTGATCCACATTCCGGGCAAGATAATTCACCGGCGGCCAGTTGTTCATCAAATTTGGAAGAGCTTGCAAACCAGTCTTCATAGACATGGCCCTGATCACAGCGCAGTTTATATTTAATCATGGCGTTTTCCTTTTGGCTTAATAATGCGGCGGCAGATACGGCGCATCATCAATTTCTGTCTGTGTAAGTGTTTTCAGACGCTGCTTCAAGGCTTGTATCTCTTTGCCCTGTTTTTCAATGACCTGCCATTGCTCGTAGATGGTGCTGTTCAGTTCATCAATGGTGGAATCCTGATGGGTCAGGCGGATTTCAAGCTCGGTGATCCGATCTTCGATGCTCATGGCTGCTCACGAAAAAGTTATCAAATGTTGGAGGCGCGCTTCTCTTTACCATATTAGAGTAAGGGGCAGGTAACGTTTTTAAAGCGAGAAAATCATGTTGATCAAAAATCGAATTGCAAGTGACCCGAAATCTTTTGAGATTACGCCCAAATCCACCTATCTGGATCGCCGGACGTTCTTGAAAGGGGGCGCTGCTTTGGCCGGGGCTGCTTTATTTCCCTGGAATGTAAATGCCGCCATGCCAATGAAATTCGAAAATCTGGTGAAAAGCCCCTTTAGCACTGATGAACCTGTCAATAAATATGACGATGTCACCAGCTATAACAATTTCTATGAATTCGGCACGGGCAAGGACGACCCCTACAATAATTCCGGCGATTTCAACAACCGCCCCTGGACGGTGCAGGTCGATGGTCTGTGTGATAAGCCCGGCACATTGGATATTGATGACCTGCTGACCAAATTCCAGCAGGAAGAACGGATTTATCGCATGCGCTGTGTAGAAGCCTGGTCCATGGTAATCCCTTGGGTCGGTGTGGAACTGGGATCAATCCTTAAGAAGTTCGAACCCAATTCAAAGGCCAAATATGTCGAATTCACCACACTGGTTGATAAAGACCGTTTCCCTGGTCAGAAATATCCAACTATCCCCTGGCCTTATACAGAAGGTTTGCGTATGGATGAAGCCATGCACCCGCTGACTTTGATGGCGACAGGTATTTTTGGGGAAGAACTGCCAGCCCAAAATGGCGCACCCCTGCGTCTGGTGGTGCCTTGGAAATATGGTTTTAAAAGCATCAAGTCTATCATTCGCATCCGTTTTGTTGATAAAGAACCCCGTTCCACATGGATGCAGCAGGCCCCGGCTGAATATGGTTTTTATGCCAACGTTAACCCGGCGGTGGACCACCCGCGCTGGTCCCAGGCCAAAGAACGCCGTATTGGTGAATTCTTCCGCCGTCCGACCTCCGCCTTTAATGGCTATGGGGAAGAGGTTGCCCATCTCTATAAAGGGATGGATTTAAGGAAGTTCTATTAATGGCCCGCAAGAAGAAAATTCCGGTAAAGCCCTTTGTCTTTGTTGCTTGTCTTGGGCCTGCCCTTTGGCTGGTCTATGGCACCTTTAATGGTTTACTGGGCGCAAATCCGATTGAAACCATCTTGCGTGACCTGGGCGATTGGGCGTTGCGTTTTATCTTGTTGGGTCTTGCCATCAGTCCGGTGCGCCGGGTGACAGGCTGGGCCTGGGTGATGCGCTATCGCCGCATGATCGGGCTTTATGCCTTTTTCTATGCCTTCATGCATCTGGCGATCTATATCGGGGTGGATCATTTCTTTGATTGGGCGACCATCGGGAAAGATATCGTCAAACGTCCCTATATCACCATCGGTATGTCGGCCTTGTTATTGCTGATCCCACTGGCGGTAACATCACCAAAAGCCATGGTGCGCAAGATGGGGGCGGGGCGTTGGAAGAAATTGCATAAGCTGGTTTATCCCATTGCCATTGCAGGCGTTGTCCATTTCTTCCTGCTGGTCAAAGCCGATGTGCGTGAGCCTTTGGTTTACGCGGCCATTCTGGTCGTGTTGCTGGGGGAACGTTTGTATCGCAAGTACCCCCATATGCTGCCGTTGCCATCAAAAAAGGCCATGAGCTAAATTCTCCCAGAGAATAGTTGTTGCAAATAATTATTAATTGCGTTATTTAGCCTCCATCAACAATGGAGCGATCAATGCAGGTTAATCAGACTCAAACTTATGTAGATTTAAACGAGACCTTGGCCCTACGGATCATCCGGTCCTGTCCAAAGGCTTTGCAGGGAAGCGGGTTGGAAGAACGTCATTGCGCCGATATTTGCCGTTTTAAAAAGAAGCTGCAAATGTCATCGCGCAGACAAATTGAACTTTATTCGCAAAATTATCCCTCCATTTCCGGTGACGAAAGATGCCTGATCAACGCCATGGCTGCGGCACAATCGGGACATCAGGATATAGTCCGCCAGTTCCTGAACTGGTTATTGCCTCATTGGGCGGTGGATCAGTTTGAAGAAGACTTGGGGAATATTGCAGCTATCTTTAAGGAGATTGATATTGATCTGACCCTCAAATTCACCACCCCTCCAGCACGCCGCGAAGTTGCAGGGCTTTATGCGGTGATTGGATCGAATCGGCTGTTTGATGGTGTGGCCTGATCCGGGTTTTATCCCTTTCTCACAGAAACTCGGAAAATTTGTGTGGGTATGGGCTAAATGTAATCATTAAAAAATATGACACATTAACATGAAATTTATGATTCAATATGTAACGCTTTGAATTTATAGTTCATAAGATTTAAATTTTTAAAAATAATATTTCAAAAAATCTAGGTTTCTCGACCTTTTTCACGTAATTTTGCCCCTGCTAAAAATGGTGAATTATGTAAGACAGGTTGGAAAGCATGAATGCAATTGTAAAAGCCCACGCTCAGACCAAACATCTGTTGTCCGGGAATGAAGCGCTCGCGCGTGGCGTCTGGGAAGCCGGTGTCAATGTGGCGACCGCTTATCCCGGCACACCTTCAACGGAAATTCTGGAAAATCTCGCACTCTATCCTGATATTCATGCCCAATGGTCGGTGAATGAAAAGGTATCTCTGGAAGTCGCCATCGGGGCCTGTGTTGTGGGGTCTCGTGCTTTCTGTGCCATGAAACATGTGGGGGTAAATGTGGCCTCCGATGCGCTGATGTCGCAAACCCTTGCCGGGGTGAACGGCGGGTTGGTGATTGCGATTGCCGATGATGTGGGCTTGTCTTCCTCACAGAATGAACAGGATTCTCGCTTCTGGGGGCGCTTTGGGCATTTGCCGATTTTGGAACCATGCGATAGTCAGGAAGCTTACGAGATGGGCATTCGCGCGTTTGAACTTTCTGAACAGTTTGGTGTGCCTGTCCTGATCCGCATGACGACGCGGGTCTGTCACGTTAAAGGAATTGTCGAAGTTGGGGAACGTCAGACCTATGAACATAAAGGCTTTCTGGATGATCCGACCAAATGGGTCATGGTGCCTGCCAATGCAAAGAATCTTTTAAAGACGCAGGGCGAACGCGACATCATCCTGAAAAACTATGCCAATGAATGTGACCTCAACCGCATCGAAGAAGGATCAGATACGCGAGTTGGTTTTGTGACGTCTGGTCCGGCATATCTTCATGTCAAAGAAACTTTCCCACATGCCTCTATCTTCAAGATGGGCCTGTCCTGTCCGGTGCCGATTGAGAAGATCAGACGCTTTTCTGAAACAGTGGACAAGCTGATTGTCGTGGAAGAAACCGAACCTCTTGTGGAAACAGAATTGCTGGCCGCAGGTGTTCAGGTGCACGGTAAAGATATTCTGCCAAAGACCGGGGAACTTAGCCCGCTCGTGATCGAAGGACCGATCCGGAAATTGCTGGGGGAAACGGTGGAAGAACTGGAAGATGACGCCATGCCTGTCTTCCCACGCCCACCCACCATGTGTGTGGCCTGTCCGCATCTTTCGCCCTATTACTGCCTGTCCAAAATCCATAAGAAAATCCGCATTGCTGGCGACATTGGATGCTACACATTGGGCGCTGGGCATCCGTGGAAAGCGCTGGATACGACCACCTGCATGGGCGCATCGATCTCTATGGCGCTCGGCATGACGCTGGGGGCATCGGATGAAGATAAAGACAAGCCTGTGGTGGCGGTGATCGGTGATTCCACTTTCCTACATATGGGACTGCAGCCGTTGTTGGATGTGATCTATAACCAGGGCAATGTCACGGTAATGTTGCTGGATAACCGTACCACCGGGATGACAGGCGGGCAGGAACATGCCGGCACCGGCTTTGATATCAACGGGAACGAGGCCCCGCGTGCGGACTTTGTTAAAATTGTTGAAGCTGTTGGTGTAAAGCCGGAACGAATCCGCAAAGTAAACCCCTATGAAATGCCAGAGATGTTTAAGGTCATCAAGGAAGAGATCAAACAGAATGAACCTTCGGTCATCATTACAGATCAGCCGTGCGTTTTGACAGATCGCTTTGTGAAGCATGAGCCTCTGGAAGTGATTGATGGCTGTACGGGCTGTGGTAACTGTCTGTCTACTGGGTGCCCTGCCATTATCGTGACGCACCGGGAAACCGAAACGCGCAAATCCGGCAAGGAAGTTGAAAAAGCCTTTGTGAAAATTGAATCCATCGCCTGTACGGGCTGTGATCTCTGCGTCAAGACATGCGGGCCGGATGTGATTAAACCGATCAATTTCAGAAAGGAGTTTATCGCATGAGAAAGGAAACAGGGTTGACCAACATTCTGGTGGTTGGCATTGGTGGTCAGGGTGTGATGACGGCGTCGGAAGTCTTGGCCATGGCCGCAATAGAATTGGGCATGGATGTTAAAAAAACCGAAGTTGCAGGCATGGCGCAACGCGGTGGCGTGGTGACGTCACACGTGCGCTTTGGCAAAAAAGTTCTTTCCCCGGCGATCCCGAAAGGGCAGGCCGATTTGATCGTTGGCTTTGAACCTGCTGAATCCATGCGCTGGTGTGACCATCTAAAAGACGGCGGTGTTGCCATGGTCAATACCTTCCGCATCAAGCCGCCCGTGGTGAATGTGGGCTTGTTTGACTATCCCGATGACCCAATTGCGGAGATGCGCAGGAAAGGCACAGAAGTTTATGATTTTGATGCGGGGGCCATTGCGCTGGAACTGGGAGAAATGCGATTGGTGAACACCATCATGATGGGCGCGATTTCAGAACATTTGCCTTTTGATGCAGAGATTTTAAAGACTATCATTGTGGATCGCTTCCGTCAGAAAAAGCCGGAACTGGCCGAGTTGAATGATCGGGCGTTTGAGGCAGGCAGGGACGCTGCCGCGAAGTCAGCACAAACGGCAGCGGAATAGAAAAAGGGAAGGCCTTTTGGTGCCTTCCCTTTGTCCTTTTACTTTTGCGCGATAAGCTGATCCAGCAGGCGGACCACATCTTTGGAGGCCTCATCCACTTTTTCCAGCATCTCCATCGCGCCATTAATATCACCTGCGTTATAACGACGTACCGCTTCGATGCCACATTCATGGACGACTTCATGGGGCGGTTCCAGTTCTTTATAGGCAGCTTGCGCTTGCTGGCTCGCCCCTTCTGCACCGTAGTACCATTTACCCAGGCGGCAGTTTTTATGGCTGGCAAGTTCATCAGGGTCCAGACTTTCCAGACCAACCATCATATCGGCGAGTCGTTTTTTCCAGACGATATGGTCGGACTTGGCAATCCGGATGGATTTGTTTGGAATGTCAAATTCACTAAGTGCAGTGATCTGTTCGGCAATCAATTTCACCACACTGTCTGTTGCTCTGATGCTGTGGTTGATCGCATCCACATTCTCGCCCGTTGCTGTGGCGATGGTGGACACATTACCCGAAACTTCAGTTGCAACCGCATTTTGCTCGTTCAGGATATCTGAAATATCAGACATACGCGCCGATGTATTGTTGATTGCGTCACTGATGGAATCCATGGATGCCACAGCCGACTGCATGGACGCTTCACCGTCTGAGACTGCCTTGGCACCTGCGTTCATAGACGTCACGATGCCGCCGATCTCTTCGGTTAAAGCCTCGATAGTATTGCGGATTTCATCTGTTGCGCGTGCGGTTTGTTGCGACAGGTTCTTCACTTCCCCTGCTACAACCGCAAAGCCTTTGCCAGCTTCGCCTGCACGGGCAGCCTCGATCGTTGCGTTCAGGGCCAAAAGGTTGGTCTGGGTTGCGATCTTTTCAATTGATTGCACCATTTCTGCGATGTTTTTTGATGTTGCGACCAGAGATTCTACACGTTCGGATGCCTGACGCACGGCACCGGAAACGCGGTTCATGTTGCTGGCGGTTTCTTCGATGGTGGCGCGACCGATTTGGGTTTGTTCTTCCGCACTTTGTGCACTGGCTACAACCTCATCTCCATTTTGGCTGATGGTGGAAATGCCTGTGGCCATTTCTTCAACCGCAGCCGCAATTGACTGGGCCTGTGTATTTACATTGCCAAGTGAATTCATCATGGAGGCGTTTTCGATGGCTACTTCGTTCACAGCCATGGAAAGAGTGATATTTTTATCCATTAGACTATCGGCAAATGCGTTGGATGAGGCTTTAGCTTGTGCTTCGTTGGCAGCATGTGCGTAACTGGTGATTGCCAGTTCAATATCCATCAAGACAGCAGCTGTTACAGCCCGGATCAGGGTTTTGCAGTTCTTTTTGTTGCCGCATGCTTCCAGAATATAATCTGTCAGCTTTGTCATAATAAAGGTATAGCCACCGATATAAAGAAAAGGTGTGATCCCGATTTTCTCGTGGATTTTGCCAATTTCAATGCTGCGTTTTGTATAGGTATCGTCGAATTTGCCGGAAAACAGGTTTGCCCAGTGTTCCGCCTGGACCTTTTTCAGGCCATCAATGGTTTTCCCCTGAAATTTTTCGGTTGAGGCGGGATGACTGGTCACAAAATCATAAAAATCATCCAGAATTTTAGGAACAGCCTTCATCAGGGATGCTTTATTGTCTCGCAAAGCTTCCTGTCGTTCTGAACCAATTTGGTAATAACTTAATCGTTCTTCAAACGTAATTTCTTTTTGCATTTCAGAACACCTCCAATATGTTCGATTTTTATGCAGGAATTTATCAGAAGCCGCTTATAAAAAACATTAGGGAGAATTACTTAGGGATTGCACGTTTCTAAAATTAAATGAGCAATGGTTGAAGTGACCATTGCTCATTTGATCTTTTTATCAGCCTTTTCGGACTTGTGTCAGGAAATCATCTACCTGAGCGCGAAGGGCTGTGGCTTGACTTGACAAGGCTTCTGCCGCGTCAAGTACGTCGTTGGCGGCCTGACCATTTTGTTGTGCACTTTGGACAACCTGCTCCATATCAGTGGAGGCATCTTGAGTGCTGTGCGCTGCAGATTCAACGTTGGTTGCGATCTCCTGCGTTGCAGCCCCTTGTTGTTCGACCGCAGCAGCAATGGCGGATGAGACTTCATTCATGTGGTTAATCATGTTGGAAACTTCATCAATCGCCGATACCGCATTGTCGGTTGTGGATTGAATGGTCTGCACCTGGGACGAAATTTCATCCGTGGCACTGGCTGTCTGATTGGCAAGGTTCTTAACTTCACTTGCCACCACCGCAAAGCCCTTTCCAGCCTCACCCGCACGTGCCGCTTCAATGGTTGCGTTCAGTGCAAGAAGGTTGGTCTGTTCGGCAATGTCGGTAATTAGGTTGATCACCTGACCGATCTTGGTTGCTGCTTCTGCCAGTTCCTTCATGGTGTTGTTGGTGCTGTCGGCCTGTTGAACGGCTTGCGATGCCATGGTCGAAGATTCCGCCACCTGACGTGAAATCTCGTTGATGGAATTGCTGAGCTGTTCGGCCGCAGAAGCCACCGTCTGCACGTTGGTTGTCGCATTTTCCGCAGCTTGCGTTGCATTACTTGCACGCTGCTGGTTGGTGGAGGCAATATCATTCATGCCTCTGGCTGTTGATTGCAGCTGGCTGGAGGAAGAGGCAACGGAATTGACCACTTCGCCAACCTTGCTTTCAAAATCAGCCGCCAGTTCGTTGCGTTGAGCTTTTTGTTCAGCTGCCACACGTTCACGATCTTTTTCACGTTCTTCATTCAAACGTTGGGTCTCGATCAAATTGGCTTTGAACACGGCCAACGCATCGGCCATGGATCCGATCTCATCTTTCTGATTTTCTGGAATTTCAACGTCCAGGTCACCGTTACTTAAACGCCCCATCGCGCCGACCATATTGATCAGTGGATTGGATATTTTCTTGGTTGCAAAACCAATACTGATGACGATCAAGATACCGCAGACTACGGCCAGAATGATGAAGTTCAGGTTACGGGTGGAATGGAGTTCATCCAAAACCTTGTCTTGAAAGAAGTTGCGCTGGCTGGTTGCTTCGTCTGTCACGTCCAGTAACAGGTCTTCAAGTACCTTTGAGGTATGATTGAGCGTGTCCTGAATGACGCTTTGACGCGACGCTTCTTCATAGATGAAGTTATTGGCCGCACTGTCGGCGCGTCGGTTGGATAAAAAGACAACGCTGCGTTCGTTTGATTCTGCATAAAGGTCAAACATGCGTGGCAGGTTGGCTGCAGTGCGCACAAGGAAGCGAAGCCGCTTGGCCTGCGTGGCGCCGATGGGCGTTTTTTCATCCACCATATTGTTTTTCTTCATCGTGCGATCAAGAAGACTAATGGTGCTTTGCAGACCATCAAAAGTTTCTGCAACGCTGTCGCGTAACTCGCGCGTTTTTTTGACGGCAAATTTATTGCGCTGAAGGATGCTTTTCTGATGAAAGGCATTCAGCTTGAAAAAGTTGTCGCGAACATTGACCAGTTCATCACTGACAAGATTGCTGGCGTTTAACAGTTTGTCGGTTGTTTGCGCCTGTTTGTTCAATGTTTCAAGCGTGTTGTCAAACAGGTCACTTGTCTTGAAACTGACAGCCAGATTCAACCCGGCCATTAAAAGAACGGGCACAACGCCCAGTAGGATGATTTTCAGACCCAGACCTGCTTTGGATTTTGGGGTCTCTTTTTGCGCGATATCGTTCATGGAAACCTCCTTTACCATTGCAATGACTGAATTTGACGATTGACCAGACCCAGCTCATCAAACACCGTTGACGGGGTTTGTCCGGCTGTTTCCGGTGGGATCATCAACTTGTCTTTCGCTCCGGCTGTAACTTTCATGGAGGAAAGTTCCGCCAGGCTGTAAAGCAGCAACTGCTGGACATCGACAGCGGTAATATTCCTTTTCAGCCGTTCTGGCATGATAACACCGCCCGGAATATTAAAATCCGGCTTTTTTGTCAGCCCCTGTAGGCCTTTTAAAGCATAGAAGGCAAGGGAGTAATCATCAGCAGGTTGTTTGCCAATGGATTTGGACGGGGCTTCAATCACAGCCGTTTCACCCAGGGCAATGCGGATATATTCGATTTCCTGCACGATCATTTTGGCATTGTTGTATACCTCGTTTGGTACTGTTTCAGGAATGCCAAGCTGGGTGATCATGGTCTCTGCTTTTAAAAGATTCTGATAGACCTCTGTCGGTGTCTTTCCATCCACGACTTTCGCTGTCGATTTAAAATCTGACAATCCATAGGCTGTGTTGAAGTCGGTCAGTTCTTTTAAAATGGTCTTTGTCACATCCATCACGTCTGCGGGCATGACCTCGCGTACCGGTGGGGGTGTGATGGTTGCTGTTTCCAGATTGTTGATCCGTTTGAGGACCTGAATTTTGGTTCTGATATTCAGCGCTTGCTGGATGACATGACGCGGCAGTCGATCTGGAATGTCCAGTTTGGTGTTGGACAGGTCCGGCAAGGACATGTTCGCATCATGCATTCTGTTTAACTGGGCAAGAATATCTTCAGTCACTTTAAAAACCTGACTGGGGGTTATTTTTTCTTCCGCCTGACTTGCCGTTGTTAAAGTTATGCCTATCCCTAGAATACAGACACACAAGGCAAGCATCTTCGTAAGAGTGCGATTAAGCATTCTCGTTCTCCGCTTTATGGTGCTCCCTACGGTTTCTTTATTGTCGCATTTCGATTTTGTTGAATGCGTTAATTGTTTTTGAAACCTATGCTTGGCAGGTTACGCTTTTATTGGCGCGGAGGGAAGATTCAAAGCGAATTGACGGCTTTTATTTTGCCAAAAAAGGAAAATAAACCAAAACCATGCTCTTTTTCGAGGAAATGTCCTTTACAAGTGCTGTAAAAAAGCCAATTTCTGATCTCTTTGTAGGCATACAAAAGCACTATAGGTTAGGCTTGGTTGGCCTCTACGACTTCACGGCGAATCTTGCGGGTACGTTCAAACAGTTCTTCCAGTTTGTCGCCTTCACCCCAGCGAATGGCCCGCTGCAGGAAAGTAAGGTCTTCGGAAAAACGCTGCAGAATTTCCAGAACGGCTTCCTTATTGTTCAGGAAAACATCGCGCCACATGACTGGGTCGGATGCTGCAATCCGGGTGAAATCGCGAAAACCGGAAGCAGAGAATTTGATGACTTCTTTCTTCAGGTGATCGCCCAGATCATCTGCGGTGCCCACAATGGTGTATGCGATTAAATGCGGCAGGTGGGACGTAATCGCCAGTACCATATCGTGGTGTTGGGCATCCATCATTTCGATCATGGAACCTGCGCGTTCCCACATTTCCCGAACTTTGGCGACGGAAGTTTCGTCTGTACCCGCAGGTGGGGTCAGGATCAGCCAGCGGCCATCAAACAAGTTGGCAAATCCGGCTTCCGGGCCGGAATGTTCTGTCCCGGCGATGGGATGGGCGGGGACAAAATGGACGCCATCAGGCAGATGTTGGGAGACATCATGGATGATGGCTTGTTTGACAGATCCCACATCACTGACGATCGCACCGTCTTTCAAGCCCGGGGCAAAGGCGGCTGCCACTTCGCCACACGACCCCGGTGGTGTGCAGATGACAACCAGGTCGGCATCTTTTACAGCCTCGATAAAATCACCTGTGGCTTCGTCAGCAAGGCCAAGGTCAATGGCTTTGTCACGATGGGCTTTATTAATGTCGCAGACGGTGATGTGACGTGCGGATTTTGTTTCACGCACACTGCGCGCAAGCGATGATCCGATCAGTCCGATCCCGATCAAGGTTACACGTTCAAAAATAAAGCCATCGTTTGACATGGTTACTTACTCATAAATTCTTTCAGGGCATCCATTACGGCCAGCATTTCTTCTTCGGTCCCGATGGTGATACGCAGGCAGTCGCCCAAACCATAAGATGCCATGGCACGCACGATGATGCCCTGTGATCGCAGGAATTCATCTGCCTGACGTGAAGACTGATTGGTCTGATGGGGGAAACGCACAAGCGCGAAGTTGGCATAGCTGGTGGTACATTCCAGCCCGAGCTTGCGGCATTCCTCTTCGGTCCAACGCAGCCATTTTGTGTTGTGCTTGCGGGTCTTGGCGACAAACAGTTCATCATCCAGGGCCGCTTCGCCAGCCGCCAAAGCCAGGGCCGTGACGTTAAACGGGTTGCGCGCCCGGTTTAACACATCGGCGATTTCAGCGGAACTATAGGACCAGCCCAGACGCACACCGCCCAGACCATACATTTTGGAAAAGGTGCGGGTCATGACTGTGTTGTCGGTGCTGCCTGCCAGTTCAAAGCCAGCATCATAATCTTCTTCGGTCATGAATTCAGCGTAAGCCGCATCGATCACCAACAGGATATCATCACGAAGACCTTTGCGCAGGCGGTTCATTTCCGATTTTGGAATATAGGTACCTGTCGGGTTATTCGGGTTGGCGACAAATACAATGCGGGTTTTATCCGTTACAGCCGCCAACATGGCATCCACATCGGTGGTCAGGTCGGTTTCCATTGCTGTTACAGGCGTGGCGCCGACGGATTTGGCTGCGATGGGATACATCAGGAAGCCGTGATCGGAATAAAGTACTTCATCACCCGGACCTGCATAGGCACGACATAGAAGGCCGAGGATTTCATCCGATCCTGCGCCACAAACGATGCGGTCTGCATCAATGTTGAATTTGTCTGCCAGTTTGTTGCGCAGACGGGTTGCCCCGCCATCAGGGTAACGATGCTGGGTGTCAGAAGCGTTTTTCATGGCTTCCACGGCACTGGGTGCCGGGCCGAAGGGGCCTTCGTTCGAAGACAGTTTAATAATACGGTCAACATTTTTAAGGGCAGATTCACCGCCTTTGTACGGGGTGATGTCCATAATACCCGGACGGGGTGTGAGAGAACTCATTTTTAAATATCCAGTTTAAGCGTCCTGGGCTAATTCTTCGGCTGTAAACGGTACAGCATAGCCACCGAGCTTTTTCATTCCTTTAATCTGCGCTCCGGATTTTTCAGCGAATGTTTTCATCTCATCCATATCGGATGTCAGAATTTTGTCGCTTTCAACCAGGAAGAGCCATTGATCACGCAAGGACTCATCATACCATTGACCCTGAACAACCACATCCAGACCGCAGTCTGCGAGGGTGGATACAATGGTGCGCGTGCTGATTTCTTTGTCAAATTCAAGCGCTGTGTAGTAGCGTTCATTGTCCGTGTGGTCATCTGACGGCAGGCCAATGATCAATGCTTCTTCATAGGTGCCGCGGACTTTTTCAGTTTGAGCCACAGGCAGGCGCGAGAGAATTTGCGGGGTGTTTTGTGCATTTGAATAGAGATGTCGCCACCATGGATTCGAATCGGCTGGTTCCGGTACAGGCAGAACACCGATGGCGGCATCTTCATTTTGCACAGCGCTGATCACACCATGTAAAGAGGCATGGGATGTCATCGGCGTCTGTGATCCATATTGATCACGCGCGAGATCCCAATATGCGGCTCCCGGTTCTGGCATATAGACAGCCATGGCCAAATGACCTTGCAGTTTTAGATAAGCAGACATAACTTCACGCCAGATGCGCACCAATGCGCCCTTGGGGAAAGGTCCGCTGTGGCGTGCGATCAGGCGGCGCAGCACTTCGGCTTCGCGACCCGGGCGCAATTTGATGCCGTCTGCGCCTTTGGCAGCGCGGACATTTTCAACCACCAACGCACGTTCCATCAACAGGTCGTGGATGGTGTTGTCAATGCGGTCAATTTCGTTACGTAAGCTCGCAAGATCTTTTTGAGACATGATCACTATCTATTTTGAAAGGTTATATTTGCACTAGGAATAATCCGAAAGTGCGCCAAAGGCAAAGAAAACATTGACTCAATATGTCATGAAGCCTAGCTAGGGTCAGGACATAACACTTCGTAAAGAATATTTGTGCCATAAAAGCAGTTATGAAGACAGAAACAAACATATCGGCTGACCCGAATGCAGAAGACTTTCCCACCGAGCGTGTGATCCTTGGGAAAGACAAACCTTTGCGCCTGGATTGTGGGGCGGAACTGGCGAATTTTCCGCTGGCATATCAGACCTATGGCACGTTAAACGATGATAAAACCAACGCGATTTTGGTGACCCATGCGTTGACCGGGGATCAGTTTGCTGCTGGTACCAATCCAGTGACCGGAAAGCCCGGCTGGTGGACGACGATGATTGGTCCGGGAAAGCCCATCGATACGGATCGTTATTTTATTATTTGCACCAATGTATTGGGCGGCTGTATGGGTACCATCGGTCCTGCCTCCATCAATCCTGAAACAGGCAAAGCCTGGGGCGTGGATTTTCCGGTGATTACCATCGGTGATATGGTGCGCGCGCAGGCTTTGCTGTTGGATGAAATTGGCATTGAGACGTTATTCAGTGTCATCGGCGGGTCTATGGGTGGTATGCAGGCTCTGGAATGGGCAGCTGCTTATCCGGATCGTGTTTTTTCCTGTGTGCCGATTGCGACCGCTGCCCAGCATAGTGCGCAAAACATTGCGTTTTACGAAGTTGGGCGTCAGGCCATCATGGCAGACCCGGACTGGTGCGCGGGTAAATACCTGGAAGAAGGCAAGAAACCGCGCGCTGGTGTGGCTGTGGCCCGTATGGCGGCGCACATTACGTATATGTCTGAAGCCGCGCTGACCCAGAAGTTTGGTCGCCGTCTTCAGGATCGTGAAAATGTCACCTTTGGCTTTGAAGCGGATTTTCAGATCGAGAGTTATTTGCGTCATCAGGGCAGCACCTTTGTGGAACGGTTTGATGCGAATTCGTACCTCTATGTGACGCGGGCTATGGATTACTTTGATCTCGCGACCTCACATGGCAATGGCAAGCTGGCTGAAGCGTTCAAGGATACGGAAATTCGTTTCTGCGTGGTTTCTTTTTCATCAGACTGGCACTATCTGCCCGAAGAAAGCCGGGTAATTGTGCGCGGGCTTACAGGGGCAGCTGCCAACGTATCATATGTGGATGTGGTGTCTGATAAAGGGCATGACGCTTTCTTGTTGGAAGAACCGGAATTCACCAAAGTTCTGAATGGTTTTCTGGAAGGGGCCGCGCGCAGAAGAGGGCTTGAGCATGAATAAGAATATCAAGTCGATCCGTGTGGACTTACAGGTCATTGCTGATCTGATCGAACCGGGATCACGCGTGCTGGATGTTGGCTGTGCGGATGGCCAGCTGCTGGATTATCTGGTGAAAGAAAAGAATTGCCAGGGGCGGGGGTTGGAAATCAGCCCGGAAGGCGTGAACGAATGTGTGGCAAAAGGCCTGTCTGTGGTGCAGGGTGATGCAGAAGAAGATTTGGGTTATTACCCGGACAATGCATTTGATTTTGTGATCTTAAGCCAGACCCTGCAGGCAACCCACCATCCGGACCAGATCGTTCAGGACCTGTTGCGTTTGGGTAAACATGCGATTGTGTCGTTCCCAAATTTCGGGCATTGGCGGGTGCGCAGTTATCTATTTTTTAATGGCCGCATGCCAGTCAATAAAACGTTGCCTTATCAATGGTATAATTCACCAAACATGCATTTCTGCACCATCAAGGATTTTATCGTGATGTGTGATGAAATGGGGGTGACCATTGAACGGTCCATCGCGTTGGATGCGGCAGGGCAGGCCCACCGTGTACGCACCAATCTGTTCTTTGCCAACTTGTTGGGTGAACAAGCCGTTTTCCTATTGCGAAAGAACTAAGGTGCTGGCATGGCGAAAGAGCTTGTGAAGTAAGCTTGATCTGTCAGGCCATAGTGATACAGCACATCCTTTTTGATTTTCTCATAGGTACCGCTTGCTTTAATATCGCGAAAAGCTTGGGCTAAGGGTTCAATCAGGTGAGCCTTGGATTTGTGCAGATAGACGTACATTTTCTTGACGGCAAAAGGTGGGCTGACGGGATAGACTTGCACACCAGCTTGTTTTGCGATGTAGGTACCCTTATCCAGCGTATGCATGGCGATGTCGATCCGTTTGCTGGCAACCATTTTAAACAGGTCTTCGCCTTTGCCACCTGAATGATGTTCTGCATCTTCCCCAAAGGTATTGGCATAGATAGCCCAGCCGCGAGGGTAGTGGATTTTCATTGCCCCGGTGTTCAACCAGTCTTCAATATGCATGTCAGGTTTAGCGGCAAATCCGACAAAGCGGTCAATCAGCATGACTTCGGGGACGCGGATCAGATTGGGATAGTATTTCTCCAGCCCCTCAATGCGGTGCAGTTCTCCATGGGTTTGGCCTGAATTGGATGACACCAGACTGCGTTTGGCGGGCTGATGGCGAAACATGATTTTTATTCCAATACGCCGTCCGGCTTCCGTCACGATGTTTTTAAGATAGCCCGGCTCGTTATCCGCCCCGGAGACGGGCGGAATGGCAGGGGTGGAAATGATTATGGTTTCTGCCAACACAGGCGTTGCACAGCCGATCAGCAGCCCAAATAGTACAGCTGATGTCTTGAACATGTTTTATTCTCCCCAAATCTACCCACAGTTATGATAGAGCATTTGGGGCTTTTCGTCATTTCTTATTGAGAATTTTTTGATTGTGATGGCTGGTCCAGCTTTGTCTGCTGGGCAGGGCCACGATGGGGCGACGTCGGGCACGCGCGGGCGTTCCAGTATTGGCAGCATAAATCTGCTTGGTGGCTTCGATCAGGCAAACTCCTGCAAATCCGGGGAAAAATCGCCGTCCAATATTTTCCCAGGCAGGCGCAGATCCTAAAATCATGCGGGATTTTGATGGTGGTACAAAAAGCGCGTGATCAGATCGTAAGGGGGTGAACATATTGTCACGCAGCAGGTTATTTAGCTGTCGTGGTGAATAGGGCCGACCAAAACCAAAAGGCGTGCGCTCCATGCGTGCCCAGACACCGCGACGATTGGGCACAACGATCAGAACTTTGCCGCTGCCGTTTAAGACCCGCCAGGCTTCGCGCAAGAGGCTGCGCAGTTGTTCAGTGCATTCCACCGCATGAACGATCAGGACCCGGTCCACACTGACATCATCTAAAGGCAGGTCGGCTTCATCCACCAGGGTGGTAAGCGATCGGTTTTCATTGGGCCAGTGCAGCACGCCTTGCGAAGATGGCATGAAAGCAAGGGTGCGTTCTGCATCACTTCTGAACAGCCCCAGATAAGGCGTGGTATAGCCAAGCCCCAGAATTTTCATGTCTTTACAGTCCGGCCAGAGCGCACGGATACGGCGTCGGATCATCCGGCGCGCAACCCCGCCCAAAGGGGAGCTGTAAAAGTCTCTCAAATCGACAACATCCATCCACATATGACGAGTTTAGCCTTGTTAATTAACGATGTCAGTTCCTGATTTTACTGTTATAGTCGTTAAAAATTGGTGTTTTTTCAGGGAAGTAACATGGCTGCCTTACAAATTGAACAAGTCCCCGTCCTGTCAGACAACTATGTCTATCTTATTTATGATCCTGACACGAAGGCTTGCGCCTGTGTGGACCCGGCAGTCTCTGCCCCCATTAAATCCCGGTTGGATGAGCTGGGCTGGCGACTGACCCATATTTTCAATACCCATCATCATCATGATCATATCGGTGGCAATTTGCAGCTGAAGCAGGCTTATGAATGTGAAATCGTGGGTGCCGCCATTGATGCCAACCGGATTGACGGGATTGATACTGAAGTGCGCGAAGGTGAGATGTTCCAGTTCGGATCAAAACACTGTCGCATCTTTGAAGTCCCGGGCCATACCAGCGGTCATATCGCTTACTGGTTTGAAGAGGATGAAGCGCTTTTCTGTGGGGATACATTGTTTGCGCTGGGTTGTGGGCGTTTGTTTGAAGGCACGGCTGCCCAGATGTGGCACAGTTTAAGTAAATTCAGAAGCCTGCCCGATGACACCCGTGTCTATTGCGCCCATGAATATACCGAAGCCAACGCCGAATTTGCCATCACGGTTGATCCGGAAAATGCTGCGCTGATCAGTCGTCAGGAAAAGATTAAAGAGATGCGCGCCGAAGGTCTGCCAACCGTGCCCTCCACCATCGGGCTTGAAAAACATACCAATCCGTTTTTACGTGCAGAGGAAACATCCGTCCAAAAGGCCGTTTCGCTGATTGGCAAGGATGCCGTTGACGTATTTGCAGAAGTGCGCCGCCGAAAAGACAACTTCTAACGCAATGAAAGGATCAGAATAATGAAATTATGCTATTCCCCGACTTCCCCTTATGTCCGTAAAGTTATGGTCAGTGCCCATGAATTGGGTTTGATCGATCGGATTGAACTGGTCGCAACAAACGTGTGGGACCCTGAAACTGATATCGGCCTGACCAATCCGTTGGGCAAGGTGCCTGCGTTGACATTGGATGACGGGCATGTGGTTTATGACTCTCCGGTTATCTGTGAATATCTGGATGAACTGGTACCTAGTGTTGTCTTGTTCCCGGCGCCTGGCAAAGCGCGTTGGAAAGCGTTGCATTTTCAGGCCTTGGGCGATGGCATTACGGATGCGGGGATTTTGCGCTTACTTGAAGGACGTCGTGATTCAGCTGAACAATCAGCCAAATGGATTGCGCGTCAGACAACGGTGATGAACCGGGGGCTGGATGCACTGGAAAAAGAAATTGATGAGCTTTCTGGCGGGCCGTTGACCATTGGTCAAATCTCGGTTGCCTGTTCGCTCGACTGGATTTTATTTCGTAAATTGGAAGACGATTTGTTTGCAGGACGTCCACGTCTGAAAGCCTGGTTTGAAGCTTTTGCTGAACGTCCTTCAATGAAAGTGACAGAACCAAAAGAATGACAACTGCTGATGAATTGATCGAAACCCTTGGCCTGCAACCGCATCCGGAAGGGGGCTATTATAAAGAAACCTTCCGCGATGAAGATGGGGCTGGTCGTGGGTCCTGTACAGCGATTTATTATCTGCTGAAAGAAGGTGAAAAATCCCACTGGCATCGCGTGGATGCGGTGGAGATGTGGCACTGGTATGCCGGCGCTCCGTTGGAGCTTTTTATCAGCCTAGATGAAAAAAAGCTCGACACTGTCCTTTTGGGTAACGATATCCAAAAAGGACAACGTCCCCAAGGCGTTGTCCCTAAAGATGCCTGGCAGGCGGCTAAATCCTGCGGGGCGTGGACTTTGGTGGGCTGCACGGTTTCGCCTGCCTTTCAGTTTGAAGGATTTGAAATGGCCGAACCTGGGTGG
Organism: Terasakiella sediminum; assembly: GCF_033100395.1. NCBI lineage: Bacteria > Pseudomonadati > Pseudomonadota > Alphaproteobacteria > Rhodospirillales > Terasakiellaceae > Terasakiella > Terasakiella sediminum. The sequence continues at coordinate 56,322 of NZ_JAWLVJ010000008.1, forward strand.
GAGCCAAAGTAATGTTACGACCGGGCATCACAAGAGAAAGGCTGGCTGGGCTGTGTTTGCTCGGTATTCTTTTGTTCAGCCCGGGGTTGATCGCGATTTTTGATCGCGGGGCGGATGCGACCCTTTTGGGTGTGCCTGTTTTGTTACTTTATCTGTTTGGTGTCTGGGTTGCTTTGATTTTTATAGCGGCTGTTTTGGTGGTCCGACGACAGATGGATGCGCCGGAACCTGTTGATCTGGAGGAAGATTAACAGTCATGCTCAGTAATATTACCATCTTTGTCGCCTCTGCGGCCTATCTCGGCCTTTTGTTTGCCATTGCCTATTGGGGGGATCGCAGGGCCGAACAGGGTCGAAGCCTTCTCAAAAATCCAACCATCTACGCTTTATCTATTGCGGTTTATTGTACGTCCTGGACTTTTTACGGCAGTGTGGGGCGTGCGGCCTCCACCGGGGTCGGGTTTTTGCCGATTTATCTCGGGCCGACGCTGACATTCCTGTTGGGCTGGTTTGTGATCGGTAAGATTATGCGGATCAGCCGCAAGCATCGCATTACCTCTATTGCCGATTTTGTTTCTTCGCGCTACGGGAAAAGCCACGTTTTGGGTGGGCTGGTGACGGTTATCGCGGTGGTCGGGATCATGCCCTATATCTCGTTGCAGCTGAAAGCCGTTTGGTCGAGTTATAATGTGTTGGTTGGAACATCTCAGGTCACGCCGGACGGTTTGTGGGATGACAAGGCGTTGTATGTCGCTTTGCTCATGGCGGCCTTTACCATTGTGTTTGGTACTCGTCATATCGATGTGACGGAGCAGCATGAAGGCATGGTGACCGCCATTGCCTTTGAATCGGTGATCAAGCTTCTGGCCTTTATGGCGGTGGGTTTTTTTGTCAGTTATGGCATGTTTGACGGGGTGTCTGACATCTATTCCCGTGCCGCTGCCAATGAAGATTTAGCTAGCCTTCTAACCATGAGCAATGCTGAAGGTAACTGGATTACCTTGGGTATCCTCGCCATGGTGGTTGCAATCTTTCTGCCGCGCCAGTTTCAGGTGATCGTGGTTGAAAATAATGATGAACGTCATCTCAATTATGCCATCTGGATGTTCCCGCTCTATCTGTTGTTGATCAACCTGTTTGTGCTGCCGATTGCCTTGGGCGGTCTGCTTTATTTTACCGATGGCGGGGTGGATGCGGATACGTTCGTTCTGGCTTTACCGCTGGCAGAAGGAAATCCCTGGCTTGCTCTGTTCGTCTTTATCGGCGGGTTGTCTGCGGCCACAGGCATGGTGATTGTGGCGGCGATTGCGCTTTCGACCATGATCTGTAACGACCTGGTGATGCCGATCCTGCTGCGTTATTTCAAGGAACGTCTGGAAAAACGCCGGGATATGAGCATGCTGTTGTTGCTCATCCGGCGTATGGCAATTGTGATGATCCTGATGATGGGGTTTCTTTATTATCGCCTGATCGGGGAATCTTATGCACTGGTGACCATCGGTCTCGTTTCCTTTGCTGCGGCTGCCCAGTTTGCGCCTGTGATCCTGGGTGGGATTTACTGGAAAGGGGGCACTCAACGCGGGGCCATCGCCGGGTTGCTGGCAGGCTTTATGGTTTGGGGTTACACGCTGGTTCTGCCCTCCTTCGCCTTATCCGGCTGGCTGCCGATTTCCTTTGTAGAAAATGGCCCGCTGGGCATCGCGCTTTTAAAACCCTATGCGCTTTTTGGGATGATAGAATCAGACACGATCACCCATTCCATGTTCTGGTCCATGATCGCCAATATTGGTATGTATATTCTGGTTTCCCTGTTTGATCGACCCAGTGCTATTGAACGTATTCAGGCTACCCTGTTTGTGGAAGTGGATCGACAGAATGCGCTGAACCAATCCGCAGGCTTTTGGGGTGCACAGGTTCGGGTCAAGGAACTGCGTGATCTGACGGCACGTTACATCGGGGTGAATGCCACGCTGACGGCTTTTAGTGAACATGCGATCCGGCGAGAGATCGATACGGAGCATTGGGTGATGGCGGAACCTTATACAGTGCGTTTTTGTGAACGTTTACTGGCAGGTGCTATCGGGTCAGCCTCTGCCCGTGTGCTGGTGGCGTCTGTGGTAAAAGGTAAAGGGGCCAGTCTGGATGAAATGCTGGAAATCCTGGATGAAGCGTCTCACGTCATTGAATATTCCCATCAGTTGGAACAGAAATCCAATGCGCTGGAAGCAGCAACGGCGGAACTGAAACAGGCAAATGCTCGGTTGCGTCAGCTGGACCGTTTGAAGGATGAATTTTTATCACATGTGGCGCACGAACTGCGCACGCCACTGACCTCCATTCGTGGCTTTACTGAAATTCTGCATGCCAATCCGGATTTACAGTTTGACCAACGCCAGCAGTTCTTAGGCGTGATGGTTGAAGAATGTGAACGCCTGACCCGTCTGATCAATCAGGTGCTGGACCTTGCACGTATTGAATCCGGTCGGGAGACCTGGGACATTGGCGAAGTGGAAATGCGCGAGGTTATCCAGCATGGCGTTGAAACGCTGGAAAAAGAATGTGAGAAAGATAATGTCAAACTACAGGTGGACGTGCCGAAATATCTCTCCCTTGTGATGGGAGATAAAGACAAGCTGACGCAGGTGATCATCAATCTGGTTTCCAATGCCCAGAAAATCTACAAGGGTGAAGGCGGCGAAGTTCATATCGGACTGACAGATATGGGCGATCATGTGCGCGTCAGTGTGAAAGATTTTGGCCCTGGCCTGCATGAAGATGAACTGGAACTGGTGTTTGAAAAATTCTATCAGGCCAAACAGATCGGCACAGGCAACCCGACAGGTTCTGGCCTTGGTCTTGCCATCTGTCAGCGCATCATTGCGCATCTGGGCGGCAAAATCTGGGTGGAAAGCACCTTTGGCGAAGGTGCAACCTTTTATTTTACCGTGCCGTTAAGTGATCGCGCGCAGACGTAGATATCTCGTCATTCCTGCGAAGGCAGGAATCTGTTTTCAGCGCTGGTGAGACCCCTGCCTTTGCAGGGGTGACGGGAGTACAGAGCAACTAAAAATAAACAATCTTCTCACGCACGCGGCCTTCGCGCGCGGCATCTATTTCTTGTTGTTCCAGTACTTTCCAATTATCGAAATCAACCGACATGACGCCGCGCTCAGACAGGAGCTTGTCCAGACCCGCCGGGCCTTCCTTGTCGCTGGCGTCTGCAAAATCTTCAATGGCGCGTTTTGCCATTTCCATGGATTCTTTACGGTTGGTCGGGATGGTGCCTTGTGGGCCATGTTTTGCCCAGCCGGAGACATAGACACCGGGAGTCACAATACCGTCGGTATTTTTAACGATGGTGCCGTCCATGGGCAGACCTTCAAAGGCCGCGGTTTCGTATCCGATGGCAGAAATGACGGATGAGGCTTCAATCTCAAAGGTTTCGCCCGTACCACGCACTTTACCATCGACCAGATGGGTGCGTTCCAGTTTGATGCCTGTCACACGGTCATCACCAAGAATGGCAATCGGTTTGGCCCAGAACTGCATGTGCAGCGTTTTGTCTTTGCTGCCGCGTTCTGCACCAGTGAGTTCTTTCAGAATTTCAAGATTCTTTTCTTTGTTCTTCAAGGCTTTTGGATCGTCATCGACAGGTGTTTCTGTCAGGTCATCATTCAGGATCACCGGGTGACATTCCTGAAGGTGGCCCAGCTCGTTCGCTTCTGATGGCGTAAAGGCCGCTTGTGCAGCCCCCCGACGACCCACCATATAAAAGTCGGCAACATTGGCACTGCGGATTTTTTCTTCTGCGTGAACGCAAAGGTCGGACCCTTCCATTTCATCAGAAGATTTCGCGAGCACACGTACGATATCTATAGCCACATTGCCATTGCCGATGATAACGACACCTTTTGGGCCAAGAACCGGGGCGAGATCGACGAAATCCGGATGGCCGTTATACCAGCCGACAAATTCAGCGGAGCCATAAACGCCTTTCAAATCTTCACCCACAATGCCCATCTTGCGATCTTTAGACGCCCCGATGGCGAGGAAGACGATGTCATAAAGGTCTTTGAGTTCTGCAAAATTGACATCACGGCCGATTTCTACATTGCCAACAAAGCGCACATTGTCATTTTGCATGGTGCGTTCAAATTGACGGGTGACATTTTTGGTGCCCTGATGATCCGGGGCAACGCCCGCGCGCACCAGCCCAAAGGGCGTGTGCAGACGGTCAATAATGTCGATCTGACAGCCTTTCAGTTTTTTGGCGAATGTGTCAGCGGCATAGAATCCACTGGGTCCGGAACCGATGATGGCGATTTTGGCACTCATAGGGTGACGATCTCCTCATTTGGGGCCGCCTCGACAATGCCTTCCAGACCGCCAAAGCGGTTGAAGAAATAGGGGCTGGCATCGGGCAGGGGCCCTTCTGCTGTTTCCAGCAGGCTTTCAAGATGTTTCTCCGCACTTGGGGTGCAGAGACGATAAAGATTGGCGCACAGGGACGCGGCGGTAGAACCGGGCCAGTCTGTGTGCAGAAGTTCATCCGGCAACATGGGGTCGCGCAGCATGATGCGGCGATATTCATGGATCAAAAGGGTGCGTACCAAAAAGGCGCTTTCCGGATCGATGTTCGTTTCGCTGCTTAAGGCATGATAAAGCGGGCGGAAGGCTTCCAGAAAATTATTGTAATCCTTGGACAGCAGATCCAAATCCCAGCTGCTGTGCACCATATTACGGTGTGGTGCTGTGCCGGATTGGCGATCTGCGCGTGCGGCCATGGTGACCACCTGATCGGTTACATTTAAATCCTGAATGATTTGACGCACCGCACGGATGTCGGCTGCCGGATGGGCAAAAACGTTGGGCGATACAATACCAAAACCAAGCCATTCGAATTCTTTGCGTAACTGATCGCGCACGTCTTGCGTCAGGTTGGATTTATTGGCAATGACCATCAGCCATTCCCCGTTCCAGGACTTTTGTGGGGAGGCATAGATGCGACGGTGCGCGGTTTCAAACCGACGTCGTCCAATTTCGGTCAGTTTATAATAGCTGCGTCGTCCAATCTGGTTGGAGGTCAGCCATTCATCTTTTGAAAGACGAAAGACGGCAGTGCGCACCATCCGTTCAGACAGACCCAGGGGTTCGACCAGATTAATCAGGCTGCCCAACCAGACCGATCCGCCATGGGGCAGGATCGCGTCACCATAAACAGTCACCAATAATGACTTGGCGCGCAAGGTTGTCTTGTCGCGTAAATCAATGATTGCATCATGAATTTTTCTGTTTCTGGTCATTGGTCTTCGGCCTTTGTCCTTAAGCTTGGGGGAGGAAATCTAAGCCACAGTCATAGCACATGCAGCCGTTGATTTCAGCGTTATCTCCACCGCAGGCTATAATAGTTACCGTTTTTAACTATGTCACGATAAAAAGTGTAACATATTATGTAACGTATCAAATGAAATAATTTTTTCAGATTGTAGAAGCTTGAAATATATAAGGGTTTATATGGGTTTTATGGCTGCTTTTGGAAAGGGCAAGAAAAACCGTTTGACGAAATTAAAATGATACAATAATCTATTAAAAGAATCATTAAGTGTGTCATATAATAAATTTCGGGCCGCTTAAAGCACCTGAATATTGATTTTTTACAGTGGGAGGAAGCCAATGGCTAACTGGAAGACTTACGATAAAGGGGATGAACTGCCGGAAGAGTACAAAAAGCTCTTGCTCAATCTGATGAGCTTTCAGGCAGATTCTGAATATGCAGGCGCACAGCGTGTGGCTGAAAATATGCGTTTCGCCCCGCGTCCTGAAGAAGCCTATCGTTTGTCGAAAAAGGTGATGGAAGAAATGGGTCACGGCTATTATGTCTGGAACCTGATGTCTGATCTGGGTGTAAATGTGGATGAACGTTTGCAGCACCTTGTGCAAAACCCGGACAATCCTGATCCTGAAAAGGTGACTGTGATTAACGGTTTCCGTAAAGAGAACTGGTCCAAGTTGTTTGAATGCTGGGAAGATGTTGCGCTGTTCTCAACCGTTGTAACACCGGCGGCTGTTGCCTTCCTTGGGCAGTATCGTGAATGTTCTTACCTGCCATGGGCGCGTGTAAACGTGCGTATCCATAAAGAAGAATACGGCCACCTGGCGTTCGGCGTCTGGGCTTCCAAGCGCTGCATCGAATTTGGCGGGGAAGAAACACGTCAGTTCATGCAGAAACGTATTGAAAAATTCATGAAAGTTGGTCTGGGTTTCTACGGTCGTCCATCTAAGCCGGGTGAACAGCAATCTGCCATGTTTGACAAATACTATGAGTACGGCATCAAAGTGAAGAAGCCGGAAGAATTGCAGGAAGAATATCTGGAACTGCTGGAGTCGCGCCTGAAAGAAGTCGGGCTGGAAATGCCACAAGGCGTTGAAGCTGATTACGACATGCGTGTCGGTTACGAAGCTGCTGAACTTGATGTTCAGGTTTCCAAAGCTGCAAGCTAACTCAAGATAAGATTTACGGAGGCGTTACACATGATTCCCGAACTACCAAATACACTTTTCTCCAACGGTCGCAGTGTGCTGTCCAAATTCGGCTATGTCCATTTTGAAGGGGAAGAAACCCGTGATGACTGGGCTGAAATGTGGAACCTGCTGCGCGCAGACTTCCCGCTGCCGGAAGGTCAGGTTCCTGCCTATGATGATTTGAATGCAGATCATCAAAAGGCGGCACAGGATTATATGAAAGTGCGTTTGCTGGCGGATCACTATCTGGATGCATGTGAACGCCTTCATGTCAGTATCTTCAAGGAAAGTATCAATACGGACCTGGTGGAAGATTATGCCGTGGCGCGTGATCGTTATGAACATAGCGTGGAAGATTTCGGTGAAGCTCGTGAGAAAGTGCAGGCTTTGCTGAAGGAAAACGCGGCGTAAAAAACAAGGAACAAGAGATACTCATCTAACAGGGATTGCTAATTTTTCTTGACGATGAGTATTTCTTTTCTTAGTTTCAATTGAAACAATTAAAAGCATGAACAATTAATCATGCGAGCAAACAAATAAACGACTAATAACGTTCAACAATATTGTCTATGGGAGGCAAGAGATTATGACTTCACGTCAAAACGGACTTAAGAAGACAATTGCTGCATTGGGGATGGTTGCCAGTGCGGTTTCTTTTGGTGTAACGGACGCGAATGCGGCTGATCCGATCAAGATCGGGACGTTCCTTTCTGTAACGGGTCCTGCATCTTTTCTGGGTGATCCGGAACTGAAAACACTGGAACTCTATATTGACGAACTGAACAAGGGGGGCGGCGTGCTGGGTCGTCAGATCGAACTGGTTCAATATGACGTTGGTGTTGATTCCAAAAAAGCGATCACGGCTGTGAAACGTCTGGTCAGTCAGGATAAGGTTGATGTCATCGTGGGCGGTTCTACATCCGGTGCGACTATGGCTGTTGTGCCGATCGTACAAAAAGCCAAAATCCCGTTTGTCTCGCTTGCAGGTGCGGTTGCGATTGTTGAACCTGTGAAAAGCTGGGTTTTCAAGACACCACACACAGATAAAATGGCCTGCGGTAAAATTTTTGAAGATCTGCAAGCCCGTGGTCTGAAAACCATCGCCATGATTTCTGGTACAGGTGGTTTTGGCAAGTCCATGAAAGGCCAATGTACAAAACTTGCCCCGGCTTACAACATTGACATTGCAGCTTCTGAATCTTACGGCCCAAAAGATACGGACATGACAGCACAGCTGACAAAGATCAAAGGTGTGGATGGCGTACAGGCGATTGTAAACGCTGGTTTCGGTCAGGGTCCTGCGATTGTGACCAAGAACTATAACCAGCTGGGTATGACAGCGCCGCTTTATCAGTCACATGGTGTAGCGTCACGTAAATATATCGAACTGGCAGGCGATGCTGCTGAAGGCGTTCGTCTTCCTGCTGCTGCTTTGTTGGTTGCTGATATGCTGGATGACAATGATCCACAAAAGCCCGTTGTTCAGTCTTACTCCAAAGCTTATTCCGAAGCGTATGGCGGGTCTGTTTCCACATTCGGTGGGCACGCCTATGACGGCCTGCAACTGGCTGTCGCTGCGATCGTTCGCGCAGGCAGCACAGATAAATCTGCTGTTCGTGACGAGATTGAAAAAACAAGCGGCTATGTTGGCACCGGTGGTGTTGTGAACATGTCTGCAAAAGATCACCTTGGTCTTGATCTTTCAGCGTTTAAAATGCTGGAAATCAAAAACGGTGACTGGACAATCGTTAAATAACGATAAGCGTTTGGGAGTGACTTAAGCGTCACTCCCGTCTCGCAAGAAATGCCGAGATGTTTTCTATGGGGTATAGGAAACAACAGGTGAACTGTATCTACACGAAAGATTGTCAGAAATGAGTGCAGAATTTCTACAATTTCTATTTTCCGGCGTGACACTTGGCGCGACTTATGCGCTGGTCGGATTGGGATTTTCCATTATTTATAACGCGTCTCACGTGATCAACTTTGCCCAGGGCGAATTTGTCATGATGGGCGGGATGGGCACGGTTTTTTTCTTAGGCCTTGGTCTGCCCATGCCGGTTGCGATTTTGGCAGCCATCGCGCTGACCACCCTGTTTGGCTTTGGGCTGGAAAGGTTTGCCATCGCACCCGCACGCGGTGCTTCGGTCGTAACTCTGATCATTATCACCATCGGGGCATCTATTGTGATGCGCGGTCTGGTGCAGGTGGTCTGGGGTAAAGAGTTTCATGCCATTCCGGCCTTTAGCGGGGATGAACCCATCCATATTGGTGGGGCAACGATCCTGCCGCAAAGTCTGTGGGTGTTGGGCGTCACTGTCCTGTTGGTTCTGGCGCTGCGTTATTTCTTTGAACGCACCATGATGGGTAAAGCGATTATCGCAACGTCGCTCAACCGGGATGCAGCCCAACTGATGGGGATTAACGTACGCCTGGTGTTGTTTATCAGCTTTGGTCTGTCTGCAGCCCTGGGCGCGGCGGCTGGGATCCTGGTTGCGCCGATTACCTTAACGAATTTTGAAGCAGGTATCATGCTGGGTCTGAAAGGCTTCTGCGCAGCCATTCTTGGTGGGCTTGGCAATGGTATGGGCGCCGTGGCTGGCGGCATGATCGTCGGGATCGCCGAAGCTATGGGCGCAGGTTATTGGGTGTCTGAATATAAAGACGCGGTTGCCTTTGTCCTGATCCTGTTGGTTCTGTTCTTTAAACCGAGCGGTCTGTTCGGCAAAACCGGGACGGAGCGCGTATAATGACAAATCTAAAATCACCCAGAACAGGCGGTATCCTGATCCTGATGGCGATCATCGCTATTCTGCCGCTGTTCCTGGATAATGCTTTCCAAATCGAAATTGCCATCCTGATTTTCTTTAACGCTATTGTCTGTATCGGGCTGAACCTCTTGATCGGTTATGCCGGGCAAATCAGTCTCGGTCATGGGGCATTCGTGGGACTTGGCGCCTATGGCAGTGCCATCCTGACCATGAACCAGGAATGGGACCCGCTGGTTGCGATGGTGGCGGCTGCGGTCTTTACAGGCTTGCTGTGCTTTGTCATCGCGCGACCGATTTTGAAGCTGAAAGGTCACTATCTGGCCATGGCGACATTGGGGATGGGGATCATTATTTCCATCGTGATCAATACCGAAGATCAATATACCGGTGGGCCGGACGGCATGTATGTGGATGGCCTGTCCTTTATGACGGATCAGATCCACTGGTACTGGCTGATCGGTGGTCTGCTGATCTTCAGTGTCTGGGCATCGCTCAACCTGATCCATTCCCCCATCGGTCGTGCGTTACGTGCGGTTCATGGATCGGAAGTGGCGGCTGAAGTTGTCGGTGTGGATACCACGCACTATAAAGTCTTGATCTTTGTGGTCTCCGGTGTCTTTGCCAGTGTGGTCGGTAGCCTTGGGGTTTATTATTCCAACTTCGTCACCCCGGATATCGCAGGCTTCTTCCATTCCATCGAACTGGTGGTGATGGTGGTCTTTGGCGGGATGGCCTCCACATTCGGGGCGGTCATTGGCGCGGCAATCCTGACGATCCTGCCACAGGTTCTGACCTTCCTGCATGATTTTGAACATCTGGTCTTTGGTCTGATTTTGATGCTGACTATGATCTTCCTGCCGAAAGGGTTGGTGCCCACATTGGCCGACCTCTTTAAGAAGGGGGACAAGTCATGACTTTGTTGAAAGTAAGCAATCTGTCCATCGAATTTGGCGGTGTCAAAGCCATCGATGATCTGTCTTTTACCATCAATCCTGGCACCATCCATTCCATCATTGGGCCAAACGGGGCGGGGAAAACCACGCTCTTTAACCTGATCACCGGGGTGTATACGCCGACATCCGGCAGTGTACTTTATGATGATGAAGGCGTCACTGGATTTAAACCGTTCGAACTGGCTGCACGCGGCATGAGTCGCACGTTCCAGAACCTGCAGATTTTCTTTAACATGACAGCGATCGAAAATGTGATGGTGGGTGCACACCTGCACCTGAACCGCAGTTTCTTATCGTCTTTCTTTGGTCTGCCGACCATCAAGGACGGGGATCGCCATTGTCGCGAAACCTGTCTGGAACTGCTGGATTTTGTTGGGCTTAAAGACTATGCGGACACGGACACCGAAAGCATGCCTTATGGCGCGCTGAAACGTCTGGAAATCGCACGCGCGCTGGCCTCCAAGCCGAAGATTTTGCTGCTGGATGAACCGGCAGCAGGTCTGAACCCGGCGGAAAGTCGCGAGATTGATGAGGTCATCAAGAAAGTGGCAGAACGCGGTATCACGGTTGTTTTGGTAGAACATGATATGAAGATGGTGATGGAAATTTCCGATCATATTCTGGTTCTTGATTATGGACGCAAACTGACAGAAGGCACCGCACACGAAGTGCGCAATAATCCTGATGTTATCGCGGCGTATCTGGGGGGCTAAGGACATGTTGAAAATTGATAATCTCACCAGTCACTATGGCCGTATTCAGGCCCTGCATGGTGTGTCTTTAGAAGTCAACGAAGGGGAGCTGGTTGCCCTCGTTGGCGGGAATGGTGCGGGCAAGACGACCTTGCTGCGCACCATCTCCGGCTTGCAACCTGCAACAGATGGCACTGTCAGTTTTGAAGGTCAGGATATTACATCCATGGCGGCTGAAAAACGTGTTGGCTTAAGTATCGCGCAAGTGCCGGAAGGACGTCAGGTCTTTACCGCCTTGTCGGTTGAAGACAATATCCGCCTTGGTGCCTATACCAAATCGGACAAGGCCGAAATCGCGGCTGATCTGGAACAGATGTATGGCCGTTTCCCCATCCTGAAAGAAAAGCGCAATCAGGCAGCTGGCACGCTGTCTGGTGGTCAGCAACAGATGCTGGCCATGGCGCGTGCCTTGATGTCACGTCCGGGTCTTCTTTTGCTGGATGAACCCTCCATGGGCTTGTCGCCCGTGTTGGTGATGGAAATTTTCGCCATCGTGGAAGAATTGAAAGAACAGGGTGTGACCATCTTCCTGGTGGAACAAAACGCAACGGCTGCCTTGCGGGTGGCGGACCGGGGGTATGTCATGGAAACGGGTAAAATCTCGTTAACAGGCACCGGGGACAATCTGTTGAATGATGAGACTGTGAAAGCAGCTTATCTGGGAATTTAACGCATATTTGCGATCATAATGATTTGAATTGAAGGGTGAGCTATGCCTAGAGCAATTGATATAATGAAGCGGGAACACCTGAGCCTGAACACGGTTTTGCATGTGTTGAACCAGCTTGTGCTTGATCTGGAATCCGGGCGCCTTCGCCCCGATGATGTGGATTATGAACTGTTTGAAAAGATCATGTCCTATATCGAGGAATTCCTTGATACCATGCACCACCCGAAAGAAGATAAATATCTTTTCCCGGCACTGCTTAAGAAAACGTCCGAGGTCAACGACGTGATCATGCAACTGGAAGAACAGCACCGTCAAGGCACCGAACATCGCCAGAAGCTGGAAGTTCATTTCCAGGCGATGAAGGACAAGCACCCCGGTCAGGTGGAAAAAGTGATCGATGCCTTGAAAGATTATCTTCAGGCGCACCGTGAACATATGAAGCTGGAAGATAATGTCATTATGCCATTGGCAGAAAAAGTCCTGACAGAAGAGGACTGGGCGCCGATTGATGCGGCCTTTAATGAAAATGAAGACCCTGTTTTTGGTGATGTACCCAAAAGCAAATTCAGAAAGCTTTTATCCGATATTACCTTCCTTGCCCCGGCCCCGATCGGCCTTGGCGGCGGAAGACGCTAGAAATCACGAACGACCCATAGGCGTGACCTCAGTCGGTACCTTCATCGGTACCGGCTTTTTTTTGTCTTTTTACTCCCTATATGAAAAGGATGACCCGTTTTTTATACATAATTGCACTGATATGTCTTGCATCCTTAAGTCGCCCTGAATTGGGGATGGCGCAGGAGATTTTTCAGGATGTCATGCAGGATGGTCAGGCCTGTCAAAACTGCCCTGTGATGGTGCGCATTAAGCCCGGGCATTTCTATATGGGGGCGATCCCCAATGTGGGGCATGATGATGAACGCGCCAAAAACGGTGGTGCCTTTCTCGTGCCCATCCTGAAAAGCTTTTCTGTTTCTGTGGGTGAAATCACCCGTCAGCAGTTTGCTGCTTTTCTGGAGGATCAGCCCGATTACAAACTGGCGGAAGCCTGCGCTGGGTTATTTGAAGGCCATTTTCTCAAACGTAAAACGGCAAACTGGCATAATCCGGGGTTTGATCAGATGGCAAATCATCCGGTCGTCTGTGTGCGTTGGCGCGATGCCTTGGCCTATACGGAATGGATCAGTAAAAAAACAGGCATGTCTTATCGCCTGCTAAGCGAAGGGGAATGGGAATATGTTGCACGGGCGGGAACGTTAAATCGATATTGGTGGGGCGAAGGATTACCCGGTCATATCGCCAATTGCCTGACTGACTGTCAGGATCAGTATGATGCAACGGCCCCTGTCTATAGCATGCCGCCCAACCCCTTTGGTCTGCATCATATGCTGGGCAATGTCTGGGAATGGACGCAGGATTGTTACTGGGCAGATGCCTATCGTCGCTTTGAAGGTCATTACCCAAAAGCAGTTGTGGGGAATAAAGGTTGCCACCGGGTTATCCGGGGTGGATCCTGGCTGGAAAATGCCTGGTCGTTGCGCAGTTCCAACCGGGAAGGCTGGAACCCGGATATCCCGCTTAACGATATCGGCTTTAGAGTTGCGCGTGACGGTCAGGATCAGGGGCTATAGGATAAAAAAATCCCCGTTTCCCGGCGAAGGCCGGGCCTCTCAAAATCAGAGTTCTGTCTTGAAGAGGCCCCGGCCTTCGCCGGGGAACAGGGGAGGAGGTTTTATTCTTTTGGTCGGTTATCGGTGACCCGAACCGCCTTGCCTTGTGAACGCGGGATGGCACCCGGTTCCAAAACGTCAATTTTGGTGGAAATCCCGATATAGGATTTAATGTGATGGGACAGTTTCTTTTTGATCTCGTCATCATCACTGCTGCCATCTTCGCGTCGTTCCACCTGTACCGCCAGCTTATCCAGATGACCATCACGGGTCAGGATCAGATGGTAATGCGGGCTTAGACGTTCATCGCGTAAGACCTGTTCTTCGATTTGGCTTGGGAAAACGTTGACACCCCGGATGATCATCATGTCATCAGATCGTCCGGTGATTTTGTCAAAGCGACGCATGGTACGCGCCGTGCCCGGCAGAAGGCGGGTCAAATCCTTGGTGCGATAACGAATGACCGGCATGGCCTCTTTGGTCAGGGACGTAAAGACCATTTCCCCCATTTCACCATCCGCGATGGGGTTGAATTCCTTGTCGATGATTTCTGGATAGAAATGATCTTCCCAGATGGTCGGGCCGTCTTTTGTTTCCAGACATTCCTGTGCCACACCAGGGCCGATGACTTCGGACAGGCCATAAATATCCAGACAGTCGATGCCCAGACGGCTTTCCATTTCATCGCGCATCTTGTTGGTCCAGGGTTCTGCACCGAAAATACCCGCACGCAGCTTGATCTCGCGTGGGTCCAGGCCTTGACGTTCCATTTCATCAGCAATGACAAGCATGTAGGATGGTGTCACCATAATGACGTCTGGATCAAAATCACGGATCAGCTGGACTTGCTTTTCTGTTTGACCACCAGACATGGGGATGACGGTGCAACCCAGTTCTTCTGCCCCATAGTGCGCCCCAAGACCGCCTGTAAACAGGCCATATCCATAAGCCACATGGACGCGGTCATGGTGGTTCACACCTGCTGCACGAAGGGAACGGGCAACCACACCTGCCCAGACTTTCAGGTCTTGTTTAGTATAACCCACAACGGTCGGTTTGCCTGTCGTTCCGCTGGAGGCATGGACACGCACCACTTCTTCCATGGGGACAGCGAAGCTGTCAAACGGATAGGCCTTGCGCAGGTCTTCCTTGGTCGTGAACGGAAATTTCGCCAGATCATCCAGATGTTTCAGGTCATCCGGGTGCACCATGGCATCCACACATTTGGCGCGGTAATAGGATACATTCTGATAAGCATGTTCCAGTGACCATTTCATCCGTTTTAATTGCAGGCTGCGCAGTTCATCCACGCTTGCTTTTTCAATCGGGTCTAATTCGCCTAATAAAGGCACATCTGTTTTCTGCATTTCCTTTAGTCCTCCCAGACTTCCCTGTATCTTTTAACGTCTTTTATTTTTTATAGTCGTTCAATAATGGTTGCGATGCCTTGACCCACGCCAATACACATGGTGCAAAGGGCATATCGTCCATTCGTGCGTTCCAGCTGATAAAGCGCCGTGGTGATCAAACGTGCCCCGCTCATGCCCAAGGGGTGACCAAGGGCGATGGCCCCGCCGTTGGGGTTTACACGCGGATCATCATCGTTAAGACCCAGTTCACGAAGGACAGCCAGTCCTTGTGAGGCAAAGGCCTCGTTCAGTTCAATCACATCAATTTCGTTGAGTGTCAGCCCCGCTTTTGCCAGCACCTTTTGTGAAGCTGGTGCCGGGCCAATGCCCATGATGCGCGGTTCTACCCCGGCTGTCGCCATGGCAACCACTCGGGCGCGCGGTTTTAACCCTGTTTTGTCTGATGCCAGCAACAAGGCACAGGCACCGTCGTTGACGCCGGATGCATTGCCTGCTGTCACGCTGCCACCTTTGCGGAACGGGGCGCGCAAACCTGATAGCGTTTCAATGGTCGTATCGCCGCGTGGATGTTCATCGCTTGAAACGATTTTCGGGTCACCCTTTCGTTGTGGGATGGTGACGGGTACGATTTCTTCAGCGAAAATGCCGCCGTCCTGTGCGACTTTGGTCTTTTGTTGAGACCGTAGCGCAAAGGCATCCTGATCTTCGCGGCTGATGTTGAAATCTTCTGCGACATTTTCTGCCGTTTCCGGCATGGAATCGATGCCGTATTCTTTTTCCATCAGTTTGTTGACGAACCGCCAGCCGATGGTGGTGTCATAGACGGCATTGGCACGAGAAAAAGCGGTTTCTGCTTTCGGCATGACAAAGGGCGCGCGCGACATACTTTCCACACCGCCCGCAATCATCAGGTCACAATCCCCTGCCTTGATGGAACGCGCCGCCAGACCGACCGCATCCATGCCAGACCCGCACAGACGGTTCACAGTCGTGCCGGGCACCGTTGTGGGCAGACCTGCCAGAAGCGATGACATGCGCGCCACATTGCGGTTGTCTTCACCCGCCTGATTGGCGCAGCCATAGATCACATCATCCACCAGTGACCAGTCCACATCCGGGTTGCGTGTCATCAATTCACGCATGGGCACGGCGCCCAGATCGTCTGCACGTACGCCGGATAAGCCGCCGCCATAACGGCCGATGGGTGTGCGGATGGCATCGATGATATAAGCCTCAGTCATTTTTGATTACTTCCCCTGATATTGTTCTTGATCGCCCCCTGAAAAGGGCGACAACCTCGCCGTCCTGGCGGGTGATGGTCACGTCGTAAATGCCGGATCGTCCCATCAGTAATGTTTCTTTTGCTTCTGCCGTCAAAACGTCGCCTTCATGGGACGGGGCAGAAAAGGTGATGTCACAGCCTGAGGCCACAGTGACCTTGTTATAAGTGTTACAGGCATAGGCAAAGGTCGTGTCGGCCAGGCTGAATGTCGATCCGCCATGGGTTGCGCCATGGCCATTCAGCATGGATTTTTTCACCGTCATGGTGGCACGGGCATAGCCCGGTTTAATCTCCACAATCTCAATACCCAATTCCTGAGCCTTGAAATCATTTTCATACATGGCTGCATGGGTGGCTTCAGCCAGTTGTTGCGGGGTCATCTCAGTCATGGAAATATGCCCCCGCGTTTACTTTCCGACGCAGCAATGGCGAAACGCGATAGCGATCTTCCCCATAGGTGCGCGCAAGGTTTTCAATCACTGCCGAGATATAGTCCGGTCCGATTTCATCCGCCCAGGCCAGTGGGCCTTTCGGGTAATTCACACCGTTTTGCATGGCGAGATCGACATCTTCGATGGTGCAGACCTGTTTATAAACCGTGTCGGCTGCCTCATTCACGATCATGGCGATGGTGCGCGCATTGATCAGGCCGGGCACGTCATCCAGAACGGAAACCTTAATCCCCAATGCTTGGAAGAACCCGCAAGCCTCAGCCACATGTTCTTCATCGGCACGTTCTGACGGTGCAAGGGCGATGCGTTCAGTTGTGGCATAATCAATCGCCAGATCAAACAGAACCAGGGCTTCATTGTCATCTTCAAATGGAAGGGATGCTTCCAGTTCGGTTGCCAGCATGCCCGGGGTCAGCATCAGATGTGTGTGACCAACCGTGATGCGATCCACCACACTGTCTTCTTCTTCTACGCGGTAAACATCAAGGCCAGCCTTGACCATACGTTCCACCAGCACTTCGGCAGCACCCATATGACCTTCCACAATGATTTTGGAGGGTTTCAGACCTTTGGGGGCCGTCTGGATTTCTTGCTTAGATGCACCATCTGCATAATCATAAAAACCACGTCCGGTTTTGCGCCCCAGCAAGCCCCCATCCACCAGTTCTTTTTGAACGAGGGATGGCAGGAAACGTGGATCATTATAAAAGGCGGACCAGACGGTGGTGGTTACCGCATAATTTACGTCATGGCCGATCAAATCCATCAATTCAAAAGGCCCCATGCGGAAACCGCCTGCCTGTTTGATGATGCCGTCGATGGTGGTGACGTCCGCTGTGCTTTCTTCCACAACACGTAAAGCTTCGGCATAAAAGGGGCGTGCCACGCGGTTGACGATAAAGCCCGGTGTGGATTTGGCATGGACCGGTTTTTTACCCCAGGCCAGTGACGTTTCGTAAATGCAACGTGCTACTTCATTTGAAGTTGTCAGCCCGGAAATAACCTCCACCAGCTTCATGATCGGTGCGGGGTTAAAGAAGTGCATCCCCACTAAACGGTTGGAATGTTTCAGTTTCGCACCAATCGCCGTTAATGAAATGGATGACGTATTAGATGCAAGAATGGTGTCATCTGAACAAATCTCTTCCAGCTGAGCAAACACATCCTGTTTGATTTCCAGATTTTCAATGATGGCTTCCACAACCAGCTTGGCAGGGGCAAGATCAGCAAGGCTGTTGACCACGGTGATGCGGTTGATCAGATCATCGCGATCTGTTTGCGTCATTTTCTCGCGCGCAACCAGCTTGTCCAACCCTTTGGCGGCCAGATCCAGCCCTTTTTGTGCGGCCCCATCCATGGCGTCAAACAGCAGGACCGGATGGCCTGCCTTGGCTGCCACCTGGGCAATGCCTGCCCCCATGGTTCCTGCACCAATAACCGCGACTGTATCTGTAGAAGAAAGAGCTGACATTTATTTACCTGTAAAGTTTGGTTTGCGTTTTTCAAGGAAGGCATTCACACCTTCTTTGTAATCATCGCTGAAACCTGCCAGCTTTTGCAAGTCGCGTTCCAGATCAAGTTGTTGATCCATGGTATTTGTGGGCGCGGCGTTCATCGCGCGTTTGATCAGCCCCAGGCCATAGGTCGGTTGCTGGGCGAGGTTTGCGCAAAGTTCTTCGGTTTCTTCAACCAATGAATCGTTATCGACACATTTCCAGATCATGCCCCATTCTTCGGCCTGTTCTGCCGGGATTTTATCGCCCAGCATAGCCAAAGCCTTGGCGCGTGCCATGCCAATAAGGTTAGGCAAAGACCATGTCCCGCCGCTGTCTGGCACCAACCCGATCTTGCAGAAGGCCTGAATGAAGCTCGCTGATTTCGCCGCATAAACAATGTCACAAGCCAATGCGATATTGGCCCCGGCACCTGCGGCCACACCGTTAACGGCACAGACCACCGGCTTTTCGATGGATTGGATCAGGCGCACCAGTGGGTTATAGAATTTATCAATGGTTTGGGACAGGTCACGCGGACCTTCATCACCCGTGACCGCACGGTCGCCCAGGTCCTGGCCTGCGCAGAAACCACGACCAGCAGCTGTCAGCAAAATCGCGCGCACGCCATCATCTTTCTGGCTGTCTTTCAACGCTTCGCGTAGTTCCAGATGCATGACTTCGTTAAAGCTGTTCAGCACGTCCGGGCGGTTCAGTGTGATTTTGGCGTATCCGTTTTTCTTTTCGAAAAGGATGGTTTCATAACTCATTTCTTAGCGTCCCTTAAATGTGGGTTTACGTTTTTCCATGAAGGCAGCGACGCCTTCCTGTTTGTCTTCGGTTGCAAACAAGGTTGCAAAAGATTTTCTTTCATAGGCAATGCCCTCGGTCAGTTGTGCATCACTTGCTTTCAGAACGGACTCTTTGGCAAGGCGCGCAGCAACTGGCGGCTTGGTGGCAATTGTTTTAGCAAGCATCATTGCTTTGTCGATGGTCAGTTCCGGCTCACAAACCTCTGCAATCAGTCCTGCGCGTTCCGCATCAAAAGCATTCATAAACTGACCAGACAGCACCAGCTTCATTGCCTTGGATTTCCCGATCAATTGGGTGAGCCGTTGCGTGCCACCGGCCCCGGGGATAATGCCCAGATTAATTTCAGGCTGACCAAATTGTGCGTTGCTGCCTGCAATCAGGATGTCGCAATGCATGGCCAGTTCATTTCCGCCGCCCAGACAAAAACCATTGATGGCCGCGATCATGGGTTTGGGGAAGTCCCGGATGGTGCGCCAATATCCACTGCGCGGATCATTCATCACATCGACAGGGGTTTTATCCGCCATCTCTGTAATATCAGCGCCTGCCGCAAAGACCTTTGGCCCGCCCGTCAAAACAACGCATCGGACATCGTCGTCGGATGTGGCTTTGATCAGTACGGCAGCCACTTCGCCCAGCAACTGGGTGCGAAGGGCATTTCGTGCCTTCGGGCGGTTCAGGGTGATGGTGAGGACATGGTCTGCATCAAGTACAGTCCGGATATCCTCACATCCTTCCAGGTAGGGGGGCGTATTATCGCTCATTTTATTCTCTCAATCATAAACGTGATACAAAAAATAAATAGTATCGTTTGAAAATGATAAGTTTTAATCAGGTGCGGGCTTCAAGGCCGATACGGGCCAGTTGTTCCGCAATGCGTGTTTCCCATTTTGCCAGCAGATCGGCGTTCGGTGTTTTGCGCAGGCCATAGGCTTTATCCTGTTCAAATCGTTGGGAATCGGTGCTGCCGAAAGTGGCAGCAACACGCGGGTACCAGTAGTCCACGCTAGCTTGTGCTGCTTCAAGGCTGTAGCCGTTTTCAAGTGCCTTGGTCAGGCCTTTGCGCCCCAATTCTGCATGTTCGCCTTCGCGCGCAGAAATTTGCCCCATAACGGAGGAAAGCGGCGTGTAGGAACAGTGCGAGATCTCTTCCAGCTGAATGCAGGAGGCAAGCCCCATCAGCATATTCATGACCACGCTGTCCAGCCAGCCTTCGTAGGGGTAGTGCAGCACGTTCAGACGTTTGTCCCCGCCAATGCGGCGGTTGCCCAGGTCAATGGTGCGTGACAGGCGCGCATCCCATGGGTGGGACTGGACATAAAGGTCCGTGTTGACGCCAAATTCTTCCAGAAGTTCCAGAACCTGCTGGGCGTGATCAAATTTTTCAGAAACGATTCGCGAGGCCGTGCAGCGTTCGCGCATGCCGGGTGCCTTGTTGATGGTATCGACGAAACCTGCTGCACCTGCCAGTTCAGAATCGACAAAGGCAACCATCAAGCGGCGCAATTCCCCACGATATCCGGGGGTTAGGTCATCTTGCGCTGTCAGTTTTTCGTTATTTGCAATGCGTGCCAATAAAGCATCTTCGTTCTTGGTCATGGTTTCCTCACTGTCAAAGGCATGTTTTTTGGTGTCGTTTTGACTGTATCAAATTAAATACGATACAAAACTAGACAACTTTCTATAAATTTAGTATCAAAAAAATTAGAAATATTCAAACAATAATGTTAAAAGAAATACACAGGGTCCTTTTTTAGGGGTGCACAAGCGGCAGCTTATTAAGGGAAACACAGGCTTAAAGATTAAAAAGAACGAGTGAAACCATGACCGACATTGTCATTTTTGTAGGGACAGAATCCGGAAATGCCCAAATGGTGGCTGAAGCGCTGAATGATGAATTGAGCCGCCTGGACCATGTTGTGGAAATCGTCGAAGATTTTGACGACGGGCTGGACGCATTGGAAGGTCATGAGACCGTGATCTTAAGTTGTTCCACCCACGGGCTGGGCGAATTGCCGGACAATATCATCCCGCTGCATGACGCCATGAAAGAAGAGACACCGGATTTGTCGCATATGAAATATGGTGTGATTGCGCTGGGCGATCAGACCTATTCAGATACTTTCTGTCAGGCGGGCAAGGATATGGATGCGGTCTTTACGGCCTGCGGGGCAAAACGCATTGGCGACCGTCTGGAAGTGGATGCCTGTACCCAACCGTTGCCCGATGAAGAAGCCATTGATTGGGTCAAAGAGTGGCTGTCCCTTCTTTAAGAACAAGAACACAACAGAATTCATTAACAGGAAATATTGTCATGAGCCTCGAGCTATTTGAACGTCATCAGGAAAAACTGGAACAAGCCATCGAAGCTTCCAAAACGCGGGGGTACTGGTCCGGCTATAAAGAAATGCCAAGTCCGCGCAGCTATGGCGAGACCGCACAGGATGACGGGATCAAGGCGTTTCAGTCGCATCTTGGCAAGACGTTTGAAATTGACCAGCCAACCTCTGGCGGCACAGTCGGTGCAGAAGATGGCCCCTTTGGTGTGGAACTGAACGTTCAGTATCCGGCACCGGATGTTGAAGGTATGATGCGTGCTGCCAAAGCAGCCATGCCAGCATGGCGTAAGCTCGGGGCAAAGGGTCGTGCGGGCGTTTGTATGGAAATTCTGGAACGGTTAAATGCAAAAAGCTTTGAGATCGCTTTTTCTGTGATGCATACAACAGGTCAGGCATTCATGATGTCTTTTCAAGCAGGTGGTGCCCATGCGCAGGACCGTGGTCTGGAAGCCGTGGCCTATGGCTATGCCGAAATGGCGCGTCATCCGGAAACAACCGAATGGGTGAAACCGCAGGGCAAGCATGATCCACTGGAAATGACCAAGAAGTATACCGCTGTTGGGCGTGGTGTTGCTTTGATGGTTGGCTGTGCGACCTTCCCGACATGGAATGGTTATCCTGGCCTGTTTGCTTCATTGGTGACAGGCAACGCGGTGATCGTAAAACCTCATCCGCGCGCAGTTCTGCCTTTGGCGATTACCGTGCGTGTCATCCGCGAAGTCTTGAGCGAAGTTGGGATTGATCCGAACCTTGTCTGTCTGGCGGTTGATACGCTGGAGGCTCCAATCACCAAAGAATTTGCATTGCACCAAGATACCCGTGTGATTGACTTTACCGGGTCCAGCGAGTTCGGGAACTGGTTGGAAGACAACGCCAAACAAGCACAGGTCTATACGGAAAAAGCTGGCGTGAATGCGATCATTATTGACGACTTTGATGACATCAAAGGGATTGCGCGCAACTTGTCTTTCACCTTTTCTCTCTATTCCGGGCAGATGTGTACCACCCCGCAAAATATCTTCATCCCCAAAGACGGGATTGAGGTCAATGGCGAGAAAATGAGCTTTGATAATGTGGCTTCTGCCATCGCAGGCGGTGTTGAAAAATTCCTCAGTGTGCCGGAACGTGCGGTGGAAGTTCTGGGTGCAGTTCAGAACAAAGCTATTCTTGATCGTATGGTAGAGGCCAAAAAGATGGGCGATGTTGTACTGGATACAACACAGATTGATCATCCCATGTTTAAAGGCACCCAATGCCACACCCCTGTTATCATCAAGCTGGATGGGGCAGATGTTGAAAAATATTCCGAAGAAGTTTTCGGACCCATCGTCTTTTTGATCGCAACGGAAAATACCGAAGACAGTATCGCCAAGATGGGTCAGACGATCTCTGAAAATGGTGCGATTACCTTGGGGCTTTATTCCAAACATGAAAACGTGATTGAAGCAGTTGAAGAAGCAGCCCTTGATGCGGGCGTGAACCTGTCGATCAACCTGACGGGTGGTGTTTTTGTAAACCAATCAGCTGCCTTTTCTGATTTCCATGCCACAGGTGCGAACCCGGCAGCCAACGCGGCTTTGACCGATGGCAATTTCGTGTCCGGTCGTTTCCGTGTGATGCAGAGCCGTCGTTGATTTTTCCTCTTGTGTCATTCCCGCAAAAGCGGGAACCTAGAAAACCTTCTGCTGGGTCCCCGCTTTCGCGGGGATGACGCTATTTAGAGATTAGGACCAAATACCATGCCCATGTCCCCCAAAGTCTATGAAATCGACGGAATCGTCCCTGTGATTGATGAAACCGCTTTTGTCCATCCCGACGCCATCCTGATTGGCGATGTGATCGTTGGGCCGGGCGTTTATGTGGGGCCCGCCTGTTGCCTGCGCGGGGATTTCGGACGTCTGATTCTGGAAGAAGGATCAAACATTCAGGATACCTGCGTGATGCATGGCTTCCCGGGCACGGATACGGTTGTAAAGAAAAACGGCCATATCGGACATGGTGCCGTCTTGCATGGCTGCATTATCGGCGAAGATGCGCTGGTCGGCATGAATGCGGTGATTATGGACGGAGCAGAGATTGGCCCGGAATGTATCGTCGCGGCCTCTGCCTTTGTGCGTGCGGGCAAAAAATTTGAGAAACGATCCCTGATCGGTGGTATGCCCGCAAAAGTCATGCGCGAAGTCTCAGATGAGGAATTCGCCTGGAAACGGGCTGGGACCAAGGAATATCAGGACCTGGCCGTTCGCTCCCTCACCACCATGAAACCCGCCGTTCCTCTGCGCGAGGTGGAAGAAAATCGCGGACGCATGCCGTGTGGCGATGTGAAGCCCTTGTTTGAAACGAAAAGCTAAAGAATATCTTCTCGCACTTGCACAAAACCATCTCTAGACGTTATAAAAGAACGGTTGGTTGAAAATGGGTCAAGGGTATAGCGATGTTACTGCGTGATGATGATGAAGATGATGTCCAGCGGGACTTAATTCTGGATCAGTATTTGCCTTATCGCATGGCCGTGATTGCTCATATGATGAGCGAAGGCTTCGCCAAGCGCTATTCTCAGGAATATAACATGTCTATCGGCGAATGGCGGGTGATGGCAAATCTGGGTCATCAGGAACCACAAAGCGCCCATGAAATCGGATCCCATTCCCATCTGGACAAGGTGCAGGTCTCCCGCGCGGTTTCCCGCCTGGAAAAGAAAGAATGGATCGCGCGCGAAGGTGATACGGTGGATCGCCGCCGCAGCCTGTTGACCCTGACGCCAAAGGGCCGTGAAGTCTTTAACACGCTAGGCAAACTGGCGCTGGACTTTGAAGATGATGTCAGCGCATCGCTTTCAACTGAAGAATATGCCGCGCTGGACAAGATTTTGCACAAACTGTCCAAACGCGCGGCGTCTTTGTCGTAAGGCGTTAAGTCTCTTCTTTCGAACACATTGTGTCACAGATATGCATGGCGGAAAGGCCAAGGGCTGCGATGAAGATCGCCAGAAACATCGGAACGCCGATCAATGTGCTGCCATAAATCATGGGGAGCATGGCCAGCCAGGGCAGAAGAAGTTGAAAAGGCATGATGAAATCTCCGATGCTGTAAATATCTGGACCTGATTGTGCACAGGGTGTGGTGTGGTTTTCAAGTCTTATTCTTGTCGATCAGGATCAATTTCTCATACTACGGAAAGATACATATAAAACCCGTGAGCGATCGTGTAATATTGCTTTCATATTATCAAACTTTCTTGCATCTATGGAACGTCACGAAAAACAGTGGCGGCAAAAAGAAACAAAATACGCCTGGGAAACAAACGTAAAGAGATGTCTCAAAAAAAACTAGAAGCTTCCATTCTGGTCGTCGATGATGATCCGGTCATGTTGAAACTGGTCGCGTATTTTTTCGAACAGAAAAATTACGCTGTGGAAAGTTGTGCCAGTGCCAATGAAGCCATGGCTGTCTTGCGTGAAAAGCCCTTTGATCTGGTGATCCTGGACCACTACATGTCGCCGGGCATCAGCGGACTTGAGATGTTAAAAGAAATCCGCGCAGATGGCATTGATGTTGCCGTTGTCATGTTGACCGGGGCCAGTGATCAGGAGTTGGTGATTGAATCCATGCAATCAGGTGCGCTGGATTTTATCAAGAAAACCAAGGGTAAGAAATTTTTCGATAAATTGGAACGTGGTGTTCTTCGTGCGCTTCATGTGCATGGTTTGGAAAAACAGATGAAACAGACTCATGCTGCGCTGGAGGAAAGTGAAAAAAGATACCGCCAGCTGTTTCAGGGGTGTCAGGCTGCCTTTTTAATCATTGATCCGGAAGATGGGAAAATTGTTGATGCCAATAAGGCCGCTTGTGAATTCTACGGATATGATCTTTCAGACCTTCTTGATAAAAAGATCAGTGATATTAATACGCTGAGCCCTGAAGAAGTGTCTTCTGAAATGGCGTTGGCAAAGGAAGAACGCCGTACGCACTTTTATTTTAAGCATCAAGTGGCCGACGGGTCGATCCGACATGTGGAGGTCCATTCCGGTCCGCTTGATGTTGATGGTAAGGCACATCTTTATTCGATCATTCACGATATATCCGATCGTCATCGCGCTGAAAGTTTTGTCGCAGGCCAACATCGCACGTTGGAGAAACTCGCGAAGTTGCGCCCACTGGAAACGGTGCTGGATGAATTGACGCTGACGTTGGAAGATCAGAAAATCGGGGCTTATTTCGCGATTTTCTCTGTGACAGATCAAGGTAAGTTCCATCTCGAAAGTGCGCCCAATTTACCCGCTGATTTTGTCTTGAAACTGCGCAACACCGGGATCGATGAGACTTGCCATCTGGTTAGAGGATCATGTGGCTTTCTGCTTGATGATGAAGGGGATTTGTCTTGTGATACCTGTCTTGCACGCACCTGGATGGAAAGCGCGGGCATGGCCGATATCGTGACAGAACCGATCTATTCATCCAAACAAACGATCATCGGTGCTTTTTGTGCCTTTTTCACAGACCAGATCAGTGAGAAAGATCGACTTAAAAGCCATGAGTTTATGAAAAAAAACGTATCTTTGGCTGGGGTGACGATTGAACATTACAAACAGGTTCAATCCATCAACGATCAGGCGGAGTTCTTGCAGACGGTCATCGATGCGGTGCCAACGCCGATTTATTACAAGGGGGCTGACGGGCTGTATGCCGGATGCAACACGGCGATGGCTGATTTTTTTGAACAGCCCAAGGATGAGATCATCGGGCGCAAGATGGAAGATTTCTATCCGCAGGAAAGTCAAAAATTCACCCATGTGGATGCGCAACTGTTAGAAACTGGCGGCAATGCTGTTGTGGAAGATGCCTTTAACCGGTCCGATTGTACCCACCATGTTGTTGCTCATAAAGCCCGTTTCATTGGTCCCGATGGCAAGGCCGGTATTGTCGGTGCGGTGATGGATATTACTGAACGCAAGTTGTCAGAAAATGAACTGCGTCTGGCCCAGACTGTGTTTGATACCACATCCGAAGCCATCGTGGTGACCGACCTGCAAAATCGCATTCAGGCGGTCAATCCGTCCTTTACCCATGTGACGGGTTATAGCGAACAGGAAGTGCTGGGCCGTGACCCCGGGTTCTTGAGCTCAGGGCGTCACGATAAATCATTCTATAACCGCATGTGGAAGCAGCTGCAAAAGACCGGGCGTTGGCAAGGTGAGATCTGGAACCGACGCAAAAATGGCGACCTTTATGCGGAATGGCTGTCGATCTCGGCCGTTTATGATCCGGACAAAAATGTTTCGCAATATGTGGCGGTCTTTAGCGACATCACCAAACGCAAGAAGGCAGAAGAACTGATCCGTCATCAGGCGAATTATGACGCGCTGACCAACCTGCCCAACCGCAACCTGTTTCTGGATCGCCTAAGTCGATCCATGATGCGCGCCAAGCGTCAGGATACGCAGGTCGCGCTGATGTTTCTGGATCTGGACCGCTTTAAATGGGTCAATGACACACTGGGCCACAATACCGGGGATATGCTGTTGCAAGAAGCCGCAGTCAGGATTTCCAAATGTGTACGCGAAACAGATACGGTTTCACGGCTGGGCGGCGATGAATTCACCATTGTTTTGCCGGACTTGAAACATACGATTGATGTGGAAAAGGTTGCACGCAAGGTTTTGGCGGCGTTGGCCGAACCATTTAACATTTCTGGCCATGAAATCTTTGTGTCCGGCAGTGTCGGGATTACGGTTTTCCCTGATGATGGGGCAGAACTTGAATTGCTATTGCGTAATGCCGATACGGCCATGTATCGCGCCAAGGAAGGCGGACGCAATGACTTCCGTTTCTTTACCTCGGAAATGAACGCAGAAGCCCACCAGCAGATGATCCTGGAAGGCGATATGCGCCGGGGGCTGGAACGCGATGAATTTGTCGTGCATTACCAACCCGTTGTAGATGTGAAAACCGGACGTGTTGTGTCCTGCGAAGCTTTGGTGCGTTGGGAACATCCGCGTCGGGGCCTGATTGGACCGGGCTATTTTATTGGGATTGCCGAAGAAACCGGGCTGATCAACATGATCGGGGATTCTGTTTTGCGGCAGGTCTGTGACCAGGTCAACAAATGGCAACATGACCCGGTAATGAAGGATGTGCGTGTGGCGGTCAATCTGTCTACCCGTCAGTTGCAGAATGAAAACCTGTTGCAAGATTTGATGCAGGTGGTGAATGAGGCTGGCGTTTCCCCCCTTTCTCTGACGCTGGAAGTTACCGAAACACTGGTGATGCAGGACCCGGAAGGGGCAGCCAAGCTTTTGGAAGACATCAGGGCTCAGGGGTTCAAGGTGGCACTGGACGATTTCGGCACCGGATATTCTTCGCTGAACTATTTGAAACGGTTCTCGTTTGATGTTTTAAAGATTGATCGCAGCTTCATCATGGATATTGAGAGTGATGAGGGCGATGCCGCCTTGGTTGAAGCCATCATCGTCATGGCCCATAAACTGGGGATCAAGGTGGTGGCCGAAGGGGTGGAAAGCCAGTTGCAGAAAGATTTTGTCACTAGGCAGGCCTGTGATTTCATTCAGGGGTATTTTTATAGCAAACCTGTGGATGAAAAAGGCTTTCACCACTTTTGTAACACGCTGAATGCTTGACCTGTGATCCGGTCGGTTTATAAAGTTTATAACAATAAACACAGGGACCCACAGTTTTTATGCCGACCTTTGATGATGCTTTTCAAAAAAAATTAGACGATCTGTTTAAATGGCGCCGCGATGAACGCCATTTTAAAACTGATGCACTGCCGGATGGGTTGCTGGATCAATTGCTGGAAACTGCAACGCTTGCCCCATCTGTGGGTAATAGCCAGCCCTGGCGATTTGTGAAGGTTGAAAGTGCACAACGCAGAAAAGCCGTGCGTGATAATTTTGAAGCCTGTAATCAGGACGCGCTGAAAGATTATGATGGGGACAAGGCGCAAAGCTATGCTGCGCTTAAACTGTCCGGGATGGATGATGCGCCGGCCCATGTTGCTGTTTTCTGTGCGACAGAAACCAAGGTGGGGCAGGGTCTGGGGCAAAAAACCATGCCGGAAACTCTTAAATATTCCGTCGTTTCCGCCATTCAGACATTGTGGCTGAGTGCGCGGGCGCAAGGGATTGGTTTGGGATGGGTATCAATCATTGAGCCGGAAACGGTGAAAAAAATTCTGGATATTCAGGAAGACAGTTGGGAGTTGATCGCATATCTTTGTATCGGCTACCCGGAAGCAGAACATGACGTGCCGGAACTGGTGCGCACAGGCTGGCAAGAACGATTGCCTTTTTCAAGAACGGTACTGACACGATGAATGAGAAATTTAAAACAAGACGGTTCTGGCAACTGGTGGCGGCCATCTTTTCAATTGTGTGGATTTCCTTTGTGGTGGTGTTTACGCAAGGTCAGGAAGAACACTGGTTGAACAACACGATGTTTTTGCTGCCCATCGCGGTTTGGGCAGGTGTGATCATTGCATTTCGTAACGAGCGTGATCAGTAATAGGTCTTATCGACGGGTTCGTCACGTTCCTGAGCCAGGCTGAAAATCCCCCATCCCATGGCGATACTGCCAAAGGTAAGTGCAAGGCCACTATAAAGCATGATGACCACCAGCCAGCCATCAGACGTGCCTGAAATCAGGGTCCAGAGATTGCTGACATCGAAATACAACAGCAATGTACCAAACACAAAGCCGCCAAACACACCTGAAACCAGATGTTTCAACAGAAAAGTCAGGGTGATTTGTGCTGTCCAATGGAGGTTTTCTAAAGGCTTTTTCATGATGAAGAGATAAGCTTTCCGCCCAGATTTTCAACCATGTCTTTGATGATTTTGCTGCATTCATCAATGCGGGCCTCATCGGTTGATCGCATCACCAGACTGACGCCGAAATTGCCTTCCTTAAAATATGGGTAGCTTCCGATATCGATATCTTCAAATCGGGTTTGGATATCGCTTAAAGGTCCAGCAATAATGCCTTCGCCCAGATTGGTGGTGACGGTCTGGGAAAGAACAGTCGCCCCACCCGTTAAACGGTCTTTCAGGTTATCAAACATGGCGCGCATGATCTTGGGTACACCCGCCAGCACAAAAACATTTTCCACCTGATAACCCGGTGCCTTGCTAATCGGGTTTTCAATCAGGATCGCGCCTTTTGGGGTGCGGGCCATGCGCAGGCGGGCTTCATTTAAATCTTCCGGCTTATAGTGGCTTTTCAGAATGGCAACCGCTTGCGCGTTATGGCCGAAATCCAGACCAAAGGCGCGCGCCACACATTCAGACGTAATGTCATCATGGGTCGGACCGATTCCACCTGTGGTGAAGACATAGTCATAGGTCTTGCGCGCGTAATTTACCGTTTCAACGATGGTGTCGGCCACATCGGGGATGACGCGGGCTTCGCGAACCTGAATGCCAAGTTCATTTAAGGCTGTGCCTAAAAAGGACAGGTTTACATCCTTTGTGCGCCCGGAAAGGACTTCGTTACCGATGATAAGGATGCAGGCCGTAACGGATTTTGTCATATTTATTCTTGGGACATTTTTTCATGCATGCCTTTATAGGCGGTCATGAATTTACCAATGGTATGTTCAATGTTATCGCGTGTATTGCGCGATGTATCTTCACCGGTCTCACGGGCTTGCTGGCGTGCAAAGATCACACGGTCAATCAGGGCGAGAATCCCATCCACAACCCCTTGCAGCGGTTTGGGCAAGTTGGCTTTTTCACCTTCCAGCACTTGGGAGGCTTTGGTGAAGTCAGCTTCATACTTGATCAGGTGTAGTACCAGAATGGCTTCGAAGAAATGTTCCAGGCAATTTTGCAGCACACGCGGTTCTGCTTTGGCTTTCAGCAGTTTCACGATCTGATTGGCATAAGTGATCGGGCGGCGACCCATTTCAGGAACGGACAGCGGCAGGCGGCCTTCATCCAGTTTCTGGCCCATACAGGCACCTTGCACTTCATCCAGACCAATAGCATTTTTGGTGTAAAGCAGGTTCAGGATCAGCATTTCAAAGAAGTTCTGATCATTGTTTTTGAAGCTTTGCTCCAACGCACGGGCCACAGCACCCTTGGCGTTAGGACCTTGGGATGCCTGTTCTGCGATCTGGATAATCCGTTCGACTTCCCCTTTAAAGAGGTTTTCACGCATGTTGGACAGATAAGACAGAATGGAGAAATTGAACGTTTTCGGGAAGAAAAGCTCATCTCTGGCTTCGGCTTCCTTGAAGATGTCCATGACCTTTTCCCAGGTCTCTTTCTTTTTCGGTCCGGCCTTCTTCGGGGCAGGGGCAGCCTTTTTCTCTTTTCCTAACAGTTTGGAGAACAAGCCGCCTTTCTTTTCCTGCTTGCCACCTTTTTTCTTCGGGCCATCGCCTTGGGCGGCGCGTTTGGCTGCTTCGGTCTGTGACGATCCCCAACCAGAGAAACCAGACTCAACAACTTCTAACAAAGGACGTTGTTTATCGCGCAGGACGGAGCGGATTTTTTCTTCATCCGCTTCCGGGTCGGTTTCGTTATAAACCCGGCGCGTCAAAATTTCACGGCTGTCCATGATCAGGGCCTTGATGGCATCCTCGATCAGAACGCTAAATTCGATGGAATACAGGAACAGCGGCGCAATCCCGATATCATTGATGGAATGACGGCCATAAAGGTGCGTGCTTCGCAAAACATCCAGTTTGGAATCAAAGTGGCGCACAACAGATTGAATACAGATTTTTTCTGCCAGCTCGTACGGGAATTCCGGTTCTTTCGGCTTTTTCTTTTTCTTTCTTTTTTTGCCGTCTGGGCCGACTTCATATTCATCATCGTCGCTGCCGCTATCTGAAGCGCCACCGTTTTTGGCGTCGGCTGTTTTTTTCTTGGCTTCGGCGGCTTCGCGTTTTTTCTGTTCTTTTAGTTCTTTGGACCGTTTGGGCAGGTTCTCCAACCCGGTCATAATTTCTTCGGCACGCTGGCGCACCAGACGGGTGAACTGGCCGTCGCGAAATTCCTTACATTGTTCCATGATGGTCAGAACAAAGCGGATCTGCGTCAGGTACGTGCCTTTTTGCAAGGCATCCGGGTCACCTTCGGCAAGAACCTTGAGCACACGCTGGGCCGCACCATCGACCTGAGTCATCATTGCCGCTTTGCCTTCTTCAGGTTTAAGCGAAGATAATTCTGTCATGGCGGTCGTTAATTCGACCTTTTCAAAATCGGCTGGTTTTGCTTCTGACACGATAGGACCGTACTCGGGTTATTTGTTACCATTTTGTTGGCAAATGTACGAACAAATGATTGAAAATGCAATGGTCTGCACGCACACCTATGTCAACAGATGTAAATTATATCAGAAAGGTTAACAAATTCGATACAGAGGAATACTTAGGTTGGCTGCATAAACCGTTCAAGTTTATACCTTAAACCGCATGTTTGCATTTGGGTTCTGACCTGATTAGGTGGCCGTCTTCCAACGTCAGATAGCGTTTGGTGATTTTGCGACGAAAATGTGCATCATGGGAGATCAGGATCAGGGCCTGTGGCAGATCGTTTAGAATCTCGATCAGTCGTTCTTGCGTTCCTTCATCCAAGGCATTGGTGGGTTCGTCCAGCAACAGAACTTCCGGTTCCATAGCAAGCACGCACGCGAGGCTCACCAGACGTTTTTCGCCACCTGACAGATTGTGGGTAGCACGGTCGCGCAGGTGGCCCAAGCGCATGTTGTGCAGGGTATCTTCCACAATTTGCAGAACTTCTTCTTGCGCCTTGCCAAGGTTCAACAGACCAAAAGCCAGGTCTTCGGCCACTGTGGGGCAGAACAGCTGATCGTCCGGGTCCTGAAACACCAGGCCGATACGACGGCGCACGTCTTTGAAATCAGCCTCTTTGGATCGTTTTTCCCCAAAGGCAATGACTTCACCCTGTGTCGGCTGATTGAGCCCGACCATGATATGAAACAGCGTGCTTTTACCTGCGCCATTGGGACCGTTAATGGCGATGCGTTCGCCTGCTTCCAGTGTGAAATCAACGCCGTTTAGGGTTGGTGGATGGGCGGGATAGGCGAAATGAATGTCTTTGAGTTCAATAAGCTTATCCATAGTAAAATTCCACACACAGAAGGAAAATGAGAAAACAAAAAGCGCACAGGCTAAACACACGGTCGCGGCGCTGAAAGTGAAAGTCTGAGAGAAGATAAAACTTCCCCTGAAAACCCCGGCATTTCATTGCAGCCAGAATGCGTTCGGACCTTTCCAGGCTGCGCACCAGCATCATGCCCAGAAGATACCCGATGGAACGATAAGTGTGTAAATTATTTCCCGGCTTGAAACAGCGCGCGCGCATGGCATTGCGCAGGCGGAAATATTCAACCTTCAACACATCGATATATCGAACGCTGAACAGCATCAGATGCACCAGATTTTCCGGGACATGCAGACGGTTCAGCGCGTGGCCCAGGCTGATGGCATCAATGGTGCCGACCAAGGCAAGCAGGGTCATGACAACCGCATTGGCAATCAGTGCGATTTCAAGGGCCTTAAAGACACCTTCATGGGTGGCATCTAGTGGACCGATGGAAAACCAGACTTCCCCCGGTGTGGTGAAGGGCAGCATCAGTAACAGAAAGATGATAAAGCCATCCATGGTGATGACTTTCTTTATGGTGCTGCCTGCGGGAAGACCGGAAAAAGTCAGCAGGAAAATCGCCGTGCCCATGGCGAGACCAAGGGCGATGAAACTATCCATGCTGATGACACAACAGGCAAACAAAAAGGCCGCAACAACACGGGCACGCGGGTCCAGTCGGGCGATCCAGGTATTCAGATCAGCCTGACCACGTCCACGCATGGTGTTTGATACGTTGGGGCCATATTGGCTCATGTGTTGTTCTTTTCTTTGCGTCGCGCCATGATGTAAAAAACAATCCCGGTCAGGCCGAGGATATAACCGATTCCGCCCAGAATGGATTGAAGGTCGTTCTTTTCTTTGTAAGAGGCAATTTCTTTTCGAAGCGGCTGCACTTCTTTGCGCACTGCCTTGGCAACGATTTGTGCAATGTCAGAAGATGCCGCTGTTTGGACAGTAGCTGCTGGTGTGGAAGTTGGGGCAGTACCGCCAGCTTTTGCCAGACCTTCCGGCAGTTCATCTACACCCATGACAAATTGTGCCACATGGCCTGCGCCCAGATTGGCGACAAATTTATGTGGAATGGCTTTGCTCGGGGTGAAACGGAAGAGACCGTCATCGGTGACGGCAGTTTCGCCGATCTTTTGATCATTCAGGTCATAAATTTCAACAATGGTGCCGTTTTTCGCCATATCGCCATTGGAAAATCCGACTTCGCCTTCGATATCCTGTCCATCTGTCCAGCCGGATGCCACCACCTTATGGGCAAAGGCCTGTGGGATCAGTAAAAGGGAGAGAAGAAGGCTGAGAATTGTGATGTGACGCATGGTTTATGTTCCTTGCACGGCAGAGAAATTGCGCAGCAGTTCAGGTTTCACCCTATGGATCAGCGCAATGGCACTGGCGCACAGGAACCCTTCGATCACCATAACAGGCAGATGGGCAATGACAACCAGTTTGGCCGCCGGGATAAAAGCTTCACCCGTAATCGCCAAAGCAAGGGTCACTAACAGAGCCGTGCTAAAGATGGAACCTGCCCCGGCAATAGCCCCCCAAATCATGGCGACTTTCTTGATTTCGCTTTGAATGCCCGCACGACAGAGGTAATGCATGGCAACAGCGGGAAGCGCGATGGCGACCGTATTGACACCCAAAACGGTGACGCCGCCATAGCCAAAGAAGATGGCTTGCAGCAGTAATCCGACAAATAGGGCTGGAAAGGCCATCCATCCTAACAGAAGTCCGGCCAATCCATTCATAATCAGATGCACACTGCTGGGCCCGATCGGGACGTGAATGAGAGATGCCACAAAGAAAGTGGCGGCCAGCATTCCGGCTGCGGGGATTTTTTCCATATCCATCTTGCGAAGGCCCCAGCCGATGCCAGCCGCTGCGATAACACCGCCGGCAATGACAACATCGTTTGAGAGGGCACCGTCTACAACGTGCATGATTACATCCTACCCTTATTTCAGATCAAAGGCTTGAATCCACAGGACAGCGTCCTGTGACAGTTCTTTGCCTTTAAATTCTGTGTCCGGCCCGGAACCCAAGGCCGCAAAGCCCCAGTAACCCGCTTTAGGA
This sequence comes from Terasakiella sediminum, assembly GCF_033100395.1. Classification (NCBI taxonomy): domain Bacteria; kingdom Pseudomonadati; phylum Pseudomonadota; class Alphaproteobacteria; order Rhodospirillales; family Terasakiellaceae; genus Terasakiella; species Terasakiella sediminum. The sequence continues at coordinate 90,622 of NZ_JAWLVJ010000008.1, forward strand.
ATGCCAAATGTGAACTGGCCGTTCGCATCCGACACAACAGCAATTGCCCCACCTGGTACGGCCGAAGACGCATCAGAGGATGGTTTGTTTGCTTTCATATCAGGTTCAGCAACCATATGTTCGATTTCAATTTCTACACCCGCAGCAGGCTTGCCGTTTTTCAGAACAACGCCTGTAAATGTGGAACCAACAACAGCACCATAAGGCTTGTTCAGCGGCAGGATTTCTGTTTTCAGACCAACAGGTTCTGCCCAGTCAGATGGTGTTTCACCTTTGTTGATAAACACTTTGGTGATTTGCTGGATGTAGATGTCTTCACTTTCTTCATAGTAAGGCGCAGGGACTGTCACCAGTGCATAGTCGCCGTTACGTTTCAGTTTTACAGTGCCGTCATAGGCTTTGGCCGAATTGGATGTGCCGTTGAACGTGATGGGTTTTAAGGTATCCATCAGGTCTGTCTTTTTACCTTTAAAGACAGAATAAAACTCTTCTGGCTTGCCCATGTCCATGGCGTGGCCATTTTCCATTGGGTGCCAGAAAATCAGTTTCAGTGGAACAGTACCAGCTTTGGCCTGGTTGCTGTCAGGAGTGTAAATCAGTTGGAAGTGTGCCTGTGCTGCAGGTGATAGGAGAAGTGCAGCAGCAGCGAAAAGAGAAAAAAGCGATATACGCATTTTTATAGATCCCCTCGATCAAGTTTAAAAATGTCTAAACCGAGCGGAGTGATGGTTTGATGGTGTGTGTATGGTGAATTTAACCATGAGCCACCCCGCTCAATCTTCTTGGTATGGCAGGTATCCTGGCTCTGCGCTTTTTCGCCCCGTCAGCCTTCCCGGTTTTACCAGTGGCATGTTGACGGCACATTTGCGCTTACAGTTGCGGGGGCAGCCATGGTCTTGATCCCTGATGGGTACGTCTCACCATGTTCCCTTTTAATCCCCTAGACTCTTGCCCTTGGGGAACCATGAGGCTCTTTTAGAATGGGAGGGGCGGACGAGTCAATGGTTGTGTTGGCGAACAACTTTTGTGTTTGGCCTTTATTTTCAGATATATTCAGACTATCTTTTTGATAGAAAACGAAAATAAAACCAACAGAGGCACATCGAATGCTGAATAGATTAATTATATTTGCCTTTGTTATCGGGCTTTTTGCAACGCCATCCCATGCGGCGTCCAAAAAATACATTATTGATACGTCCCATACTTCCATTGAGTTTTATATCAACCATATGGGCTTTTCGAATTTTCAGGGGGAATTCCAAAAATTCAAAGGTGTGATTGTGTTTGATGAAGAAAAACCGACAGAAGGCTCCGTTGATATCACCATTTATCCTCACAGTATCGATACCGACGTGGAGGAACTTGATAATCATCTGGAATCAGCTGCCGTGTTTGATGCCGCACAATTTCCCGTCATTACCTTTAAAAGTAAATTCATTAAAGTGGTTGGCGAAAATAAGGGCCATATCTGGGGGGCTTTGACCATGCATGGGGTGACCAAGGATATCATGTTGGAAACCACCTTGAACAAAGCAGCGCTCCATCCCTTAAAGAAAGTACCGACCGTTGGCTTTTCAGCCACAGGGAAAATCAATCGATCAGATTTTGGAATGACCCGGTATATCCCGCTGGTTTCTGACGAAGTCACTATCCGGATTGAAACCGAAGCGATGGCTGAATAATCTGCTTAATTATGGCAGTAATGTGTTTATTGTCTGCATTTTGGAAACAATCTCTTTCACTCTCAGCTCTTTCTGTTTGAATGCGCACGGTCTATCTTAAGGCCATGAATTACTTACTTTTTTACAGGATGACACTTATGAAAAAGACACTTCTCGCAGTTGCTCTTGCTTTTGGTTTTACAACGGCTGCGCAAGCCGAACCGGTTAAATATACGTTTGATAAATCACATACGTCGATTGAGTTTTATATCAATCACCTGGGCTTTTCCAATTTTCAGGGGGAATTTCAGGATTTTGATGGCACCTTGATCTTTGACGAAGCCAAGCCGGAAAACAGCTCCGTTGATGTGACTATTGATGTAAACAGTGTAGATACCGATGTTGATAAGCTGGATGCGCACCTGAAAGCTGCTGACTTCTTCAATGTTGCGAAACACCCGTCCATGACCTTTAAAAGCAAATCCATCGCTGTAACAGGTGAAAAGACAGGTAAGATCACTGGTGATTTCACGCTGTTGGGTGTGACCAAGGAAGTGACCCTGGATGTGACGTTGAATAAATCAGCCAATCACCCGATGATGAAAGTGCCAGCTGTTGGTTTTTCAGCCACAGGCATGATTAAACGGTCTGACTTTGGCATGACAACCTATGTGCCAGCGGTGGGTGATGAAGTGACCATCCGCATTGAAACGGAAGCACAGGTCAAATAAGACCTGCGTGTGAGGAGAAACGCCATGTCGATGCGCAACACATATCATTCTTTTGGCACAATCGCCAAAGGCTTCCACTGGATCATGGTCCTTGGCTTTATCGCCCTTTATGTGATCGGTTTTTATATGACAGGTCTGCCTTTGGGACCGGAAATGTTTGAACAGATCGCCATTCATAAATCCATCGGGATCCTTGTTTTGGGATTGGCTGTTTTGCGACTGATCTGGCGTTTCATCAACCCGACACCGGACCTGCCCAAAGACATGCCTGTTCATGAACGTCTGGGCGCGCATTTTTCCCATATTGCGCTTTATGCGGTCATGTTGATTATGCCGATTTCCGGCTGGGCCATGAGCTCGGCAGCGAATTTCCCGGTCAGTGTCTTTGGCTGGTTTACTCTGCCTGCCCTGATCGAGCCTTCCAAAGCGGCGCTTGAAAATCTGAAAACATTTCATGGCATCATGGCCTGGGCTATCTTGGGATTGATCGCCCTGCATGTGGCCGCTGCCCTGAAACATCATTTCATCAACAAAGATGACGTGCTAACCCGTATGTTGCCTTTCCATAAAGGAGACCAGTAATGCTGCGCCTTGTTACAGCTTTGATGGTTTTGATCAGCAGTCCTGCCCTTGCGACAGACTGGGCCGTGAATAACGACAACAGCAAGCTTGGGTTCTTTGCCACACAGGCAGGCGCGGAATTTGAAGGGGGCTTCAAATCCTTCAATTCCCAAATCAAGTTTGACCCGGATGCTTTGGCCGACAGTAAGGTCAAAATCACCATCGCAATCAAAAGTGTCGATACCCAAAGTGCGGACCGCGATGCCAATATCGTCAATCCGGACTGGTTCAACACGGCTGCCCACCCGGAAGCTTTCTTTGAGACCAAACTGATTGAAAAGAAAGGAGAAGGGGAATATGTCGCGATTTCTGATTTGACCATGCGTGGTGTGACAAAAGAAGTCAGCCTGCCCTTTAGTTTGAAAATTGATGGCACGACAGCTCATGCCAAAGGGGAAGTGACGGTTTCCAGAACTGCCTTTGGGATTGGTCAGGGCCAGTGGGCAGCCAGTACGGTTGTTGGGGATGACGTGCGTATTTTCTTTGACTTGAAGGCCGATGCCCAATAGGTTCACCGCCACTTTTTATTAATGTGGGAATTTATCATGGCCTCCAAGAAGCTCAGCAAATATATCGGTGATGCAGGTGTTGCCAAGTTTCTGGAACAATATAAAAGCCAGACACCTTTTTATGTTGTGCGCATGCGGGTGTGTGGCGCGCTGGCCAGTCCGAACAAAGATTTGCTGCCGGTCATGGTTGTTGCCAGTTTCTGGGAGGAAGATAAATTCCCAAGGTTCGTCACCAAAGATGAGGCCGAAACCTTCTTTTCCACCTTTATGGGCCTGTGGCGCCGCATGGAAAAGATGGCGGGCGCTGGTCAAAAAGTCCTGAGCGCACGCGGCAAAATCAGCACGATTGAAGACGCCAAGGAACTGTTGATGACGCGCGTGGAAGAAATTGATGCGGGCTTTATCGAAGGCTTCTGGGGTGGCCAGGATGACATGAAAATGCCCTCTGCCACGGCTGCTTTAATCGATGGTTTAAGTGATGAGGCCGAATCGTATAACGCGCTTTATCAGGATATCTCTGAATGGTCGGACTATAGCGACAACATGCGCGATGCTTTAATCGAAGAAATTGATGAGCGTGATACGGTGGTGGAAGATGCGATGAAGGCATTGCTTTTATTGAAAGAAAAGTCTCAAGAGACTCAACATTAATATACGAAAGTATAGTAAATCACTTTCGTGATACTCCATTAGTATTGAAATATTTGTGTAACATGCCATATAATTGTGGGTGCAGAGTGCGACCAGAATAGTCAGCACGCCTTCCAATATATGAGTTGTCTGACAATGCTAACGCCTACACAAATACATGCGACCTATGGGCATGCGTCTTTGGATAAATCCAAAAGACCCGGGCTGGTGCGCGCCATGGTTATTTGCGCTTCGGCAAAATTCCGGACCGAAGTGGTCTCTGCCCTGCAAAGTGTTTATGAAGTAGATTTCTATTCATCGACCGATGCGGCCCTTCTTGCCTTGCGTAGAGGGGTGACACCTGGGGTGATTGTGCTGGATTATCAGTTGATGGTTCGTCATTCTCGCGAATTTATAAAAGTGAAGCTACAGGAAGAACGGCTGCAGGATGTACCGATGTTGCTGACAGGTACGGTGGAAGAAGACGAATTCAAAAAGACCGTGCGTATGGCGTGTCGGGTGAATTACCTGCAACGCCCATTCCTGAAATCCCAATTGCGTGATGCGGCAGGCAAGCTGGTCGATGGCCCTATTGAAGACCGCTGGAAACGTTTGCCGGAACGTCAGAAACAGGCCTTGCAAAATTCTGCCAGTAATTTCCGCGCCATTGAAACCAAGGTCAAAAAAGGCCATCCGCTGAACATGTGCGACAATAAGGAAAGTTGTGCACCTTTGATGGATGAAGTGCTGGATGGCAATGCTGCGACCCTGATTGAAAATGTCAAAGATCACAACAATCACACCTATGTTCATTCCGTAAAAGTGGCGACCCTGATGTCCTTGCTGGGGCAAGCCATTGGCATTAAGGGGGATGAGCTTCTGACCATCACAACAGGCGGTATGTTGATGGATGTGGGTAAGGTTGCTACCCGTCAGGACCTTCTGAATACGCCTGAAAATCTGGATAAAACCCAGATGAAAGAGCTGAAAAAACATGTGCTCTATTCACACAATATTCTGGAAGAAACAGAAAATGTGGGCGAAGGCATTAAAGTGATTGCTGAACAGCATCACGAAAAATTGGATGGATCTGGCTATCCCCGTGGCCTGAAGGGCAAGGAATTGAACGAGTTGGCACGGCTTTCCACCATTGCAGATATATTCTGTGGCTTAACTGACAAGCGCCCCTACAAGCCTGCCTTCAGTTTTGAACAATCCATCAAGGTGTTGGAAAAAATGGAAGGGCAGATCGATCCCTTCCTTCTTGCATTGTTCAAACAGGTCGTGCAGCTGGCCTTTGATAAACCAGCTGCCACTGTTCATTAAGGCTTAAGCCGTCTTCAAATTCGTCAGGAATGTTTCCACCTGTGACTTCAGCGCATCTGCCTGCGCTGATACATCATGGACGGCTTCCAAAACGTTGCTTGCAGCTTCATTGGTCTGGGTCGCGGCCCCTTCCACGGTCTTGATGTTCCCTGAAATCACACCGGAATTTTGCGCCACATCATCTACATTGGCAGAAATATCCTGCGTTGCGATGGATTGCTGTTCCACCGTATCGCGCACGGTGCCCGCCTGTTGTCCGACATTTGAAATGGTTTCACAGACATCTTTGATGGCACTGACCGACTGATCGGTGGTTTCCTGCATGCTCGCGATATGTTCGGTAATTTCTTGCGTGGCGCGTGCGGTTTGATTGGCAAGGTTTTTCACTTCACCTGCCACAACCGCAAAGCCTTTGCCAGCCTCGCCAGCACGGGCGGCTTCGATGGTGGCGTTTAGCGCCAGCAGGTTGGTTTGGGCGGCAATATCTTCAATCATATTGACTACTTCGCCGATGCGCGCAGAAGCTTCGGACATCCAATTGACGGTGCGCGACGCATTTTCGCCCTTTTCAATGGCATCATTGATGGCGGCCACAGAAGAGGTTGCATTCTCGCTGATTTGCGCAAATGAGCTTGAAAGCTGTCCGGTGGCAGAGGCCACATGCTGCACGTTGGTTTGGGTTTGTTCAGACGCTGTACCAACCGATTGAGCTTGTTCTAGTGTAGTTCGCGCTGTGGATTGCATGGATTGGGCACTGTCCTGCATGCGTGATGTTGCAGAGGCTGTGTTTTCCAGTACGTCGCGAATGGTTTTATCGAAATTGTGGCTCAGTTCTTCAATCCGTTTGGCGCGTTCAGCCCGACGTTTCTGATCTGCATTTTGGGCCGCTTCCAGACGCAGGCGTTCTTCGCTGTTTTCTTTAAAGACCTGCAGGGCTTTTGCCATTTCGCCGATTTCATCACCGCGATCCAGGTCCGGAATATCGACATTTTCCTGACCTTCTGCCAGCAAGGTCATAGCGTTGGTCATGTTGCGCACCGGGGTAACAATGGTTTTAACCGACAGGATCACCAGGACAACGCTCAATCCGACCCCCACAAAAGCCAGAAGGTATGATGTATTGGTCAAATCCCAGACGGCTTCAACCGCATCTTTACCTCCCTGTTCCATCTCCATACGTTTCTGGACCACCAGTCCTGTTTTTTCATCGCTCAGTTGTTTAAGGATGGTGCTGGCCAGTGGGATCACTTCATTGACCAGAAGGCTGCGCGACTGGTTCCAGTTCTCCCCACTGCGAAGCGTCACCAGTTCGGAAAATAATGGCGTAACCGCTGCGGCTGAGTCGGAAAACTCTTTCAGGAACTTGGCCTGATTTGCACTCAGGGCAGCTTTATTTGCTTCCAGCTTTTTCAGCTGCCCTGTGGCCCAGCCCCAAACGGCAGTATATTGATCTGAATAGTGTTTGTCCCCGGTTAGAAGATAGGCGCGCACATTGCCGGTCACCACAGCCAGGGCACTGCGCACATCGCCCATCTGGCCCAGCATTTGTTTTCTTTCCGGTGTGGCTTCACGGCCTGTTTCTTCAATATAGACCTGGGAGATACTGGACAGCATGCCATCTGTCAGCGGGGTGACCTTGGTGTTCAGCAATTTGGTGGCCGGAAGATCATCTGCGCTATGGGCCATGTTTTCAGTCTTTGTCTGGGCAACCTGAAATGCCAGCAGGTCCTTTTTCAGCTTCAGCCAGGCTTTATCCTGTCCCAGAAGGCTATCCAGTTTTTTGATATCTTTGTGGATGCGCACCCAAAGGTTGGCGCGTTGTCCCTTAAACGTTTCATCTGCCGTCAGTACCCAGCCGCGAAGGGCGGCCATACTGGCATTGACTTCGGATGCCAATTGGCCTTCGGCAAAAGCGACAGGGATGCTTTTATCCACGATCGTGCTGACCGATTGATCGACCTGACTACTTTTGTAAATCGTTACCGCCAGGCTGATCAGAATCAGACCACACAGGGCGGCAAAAGAAAGGGTGAGTTTCGTTTGAAGGGAGGTTGTACGTCTTTGGGACATTTTTATCTCTATTCCTTGATCATTGCTGGCTAATACAATGCGACGACTTGTCTGAAAGAACTAATCAACTGCGATCACATTAATGTGTTCAGACATGTTTATTAATTTTGCTGCGGTACGGTTTAATGACAAAATTCGTGGAATCTTTCTGAATATCTGCTTAAGATAAAACCTTGAGTGGGAAGAGCATCGCGAGAATGCTTTAAAAACGGTATAGAGAAGCGCAGAGATATCATGGGTGAACGCACGAAATTCGAAGTTCGATTGAATGATCAAGACCGCTGGTTTGTGGAAAAAGTCTTCCCCGACAAGAAGATGGCGGAACGTGCCTATAAAGAATTTGCCGAAGATGACAATCCGGAATATTTTGGCGTGCAGTTGGTCCGTGTCTGGACCCGCGCTGATCAGAACGAAGTCGAAAAAGTCCTGAGCGAACAACGCCTAAGTCCACGCACAACACCTGTTCGCCTGGCAAATATTGACGAAGCTCCGCCTTGTGCGCACCGTGATGATTATCTGGGGTTGAGCGCGCGGATCACCATGAGCCGTCTGCTGCGCCAGTATTTTGATCGCGAAGGGATGATCCCGTCAGAACTGATCTATTCGCATGATCGTGCCAAGCGCTTTATGGGTGGCGATCTGAGTTCTCCCGCGATTGACCGTATCGCGACATTGCAGGCAAAAGACACTGGCGGCGATTCCCGTACGCGCCGTGATGCCATCTTTGAAGAGATTTCAGCCATCATGGATGACGTGCTGAAGATTCAAAAGACCAAAACTTTCAAGGGCTTCGACAGCGAAGATCTTGTCGAAATTGACCAGGCTGCAGCCTCCATCAACAAGCCAATGGCTTTTCATGTGCTGATGTGCAAGACCTTGCTGAAATACCGCAGTGTGGAAGGTAAATTGGGTCTCGTGCTTGGCTGGCTGGAAACCGATAAGGGCAAAGAGCTGGAATTTGAACTGGATAGCATCCTGGCAGAGATTATGTCTTCTGCCACGCTTATTCAGGATATGCTCGGCCCGCAACGAAATCTCGCATCAGCCATTTCGACATTGCTGGATTGGGTGGATGGCAAGAAGGTCACGCCAAATGGCGCGGCACCGGAAGCTGTAATGGCGTTTTGCCGCCTGTTCTCGCAGGATCGACTGATGAGCACGCGTGATATGTTGTTTGATTTTATCCTGCGTCAACTGTCGGGCAAACAGCCACTGGCCCGCAATGATCCCTCTACTGAAGAAGCTGAATTTATGGCGCTCTTTGCACGTCTGGCCTTCCCAAGCGGAATGACGGGTGGGGCTGATATGGCAGAGGCTTTGTCGCGTCGTTATGGCCGTTCTATGAAACAGGGGGGCGAAAGTGGTGAACGTCTGTCTATCAAATGGTTGCTTGATCTGCTGCCAGATGGGGCCTCACGCCTGCCTTATCTTCTGGCGCTTTATGATGCCCCGCTTGGGGAAAGTCATCCGGATGTGATTGAACAGAGCCTGTCCATGATCTGCAACAATGCCAAGATGATTACGGATTTCTGCGGGGACGGCAATGGGCCCAAAGAACGGCTGATGTGTTTGAAGGACCTGCATGTGCTGGTCGAAGAATCAAATGTGGATGATGCTATGCAGAAACGACTGTTGTCCACGCTGGACCGGGTTGTGGAAAAGTACCTGATCGATACCAAATTGATCGACAAGCTGGATAACCCGGATGCTTCTTTGCATGACCGCGCGGTGCGGATGGTGCAGTTCTGCGGCTCCGGCGTGTTGTGGGCACATGGGCATGCCATGTCGCTGGCCCAGTCCAGGGTGGTTGAACATTTAAAAGGGGCGGGCTTTATCGAGAAATTCACAGCCCATGAACCGGACCCCAAGAAAAAGGAAATCATGATCCGTGATTTTTATAAAATGATGGCGGAAGCCGGGTTCAAGAGCTAGGTCGCAAGTCTGTGCGTAAATTAGTGTACAAACTGTCATTTTAAACATACACTACAATCACCTAGGGCGAAGATACGCCTGGATAAGAATTCGACAGGAGCCGAAAAGATGACTGACCAAAAGTACCGCCTCGTCACACGTGCTGACTTTGACGGCGTTGTATCAGGTACGTTGCTTCTTGAACTTGAAATGGTGGACGAAATTGTTTTCGCCGAACCAAAAGAAATCCAGGACGGTAATTTTGCTGTCGGCCCCAATGATATTCTGACCAACCTGCCGTATGTGGAAGCAGCCCATTTGTGTCTTGATCACCACGCAAGTGAGGTCAAACGTGTGGGGGAACGCGACAATCTGGTGATCGATGCCGATGCGCCGTCTGCTGCGCGCGTGGTTTACAATCATTTTGGTGGGGCAGACGCCTTTCCGCTGATCTCCACTGATATGCTGGCTGCCGTCGATAAGGCAGATGCGGCGCAGTATAACGAAGAAGATATTCTGGCGCCGGAACCTTGGGTGCTGTTGAATTTTATTCTGGATCCGCGCACAGGGCTGGATCGTCTCGGCACGTTCAAGATTTCTCATGAGCAATTCATGAAAGACATGATGGTTTATTGCCGTCATCACCCGGTCGAAGAAATCCTGAAAATTCCCGATGTGGAAGAACGCCTTCACCTTTATACGCTGCACGAAGAATTGTTTGAAGAACAGCTCAAACGTTGTACGGAAATTCACGATAATCTGGTCGTGTTTGATTTGCGCAAAGAAAAAGAGATGTTTGCCGGAAACCGCTTTATGATTTATGCGATTTTCCCACAATGCAATATCTCCATTCAGATCATCCCGGAAATTGAACCGGGAAAATGTCTGCTCGCTACCGGTAAATCATTGCTGGATCGTTCATCCAACACGGACGTCGGGCTGTTGATGTTGAAATATGGTGGGGGCGGTCACCGTCAGGTGGGCACATGCCGCATTGAAAATGACCGCGTGGATGAGGTTCTCAAAGAATTGAGTGCTCAAATCACCGCTGACGGTTGATTACTGTTCACCAGATTTATAAATCTCGATTAATGGTGCTTCGTCTTCGGGTGTAAGCAGATTGTTGAGCGCGTTGATCAGGCCCATTTCCTCTTTCTGGATGTGGAAGGTCTCATGGCCGATAAAGTCAAAGCTGCTTTCCAGAAATTCCGTCCAGCTTTCTTCTGTAAAGCCATCCTTTAATGCTGCTTGGGCCAATTTTGAAACATTCTGCGCAATCGGACGGATAATTGCATGTTCCCCTGCAAGCATATTGGTCATGAATTCCGCACCGTTTTGGCGCAGGATGGGAAAAAGGTGACCTTCTTCAAAGGCGTAATGATCGGTGATATCACTTTGGGCCACGTCAATCAGGTCATTCAGCAGTTTGGAAATCTCTGACAGATCTGTCGGGCAGGGCTTGCCGCGCCAGCCATCCAGTTCATCCAGAACGACTAATGTGCGTTTATGTTCCTGGTGTAAAATTTCGGAAAGTCTCATGGTGTCATTTTCTCCAAACTCAGACGTTTGCGCTTCAAGGCGCTTATAAAAAAGGAAATAAAAAGCAATCCGGATGCGATCCCAAGAAGGGTCGCCCCCCGGATGATCCAGACATGGTTTAGGGCAATCCCGCCTGCCATCACAAGCACAGCCGTGATATGCAGTGGGGAGATGAATTTTAGCATCTTTTCATGGGCAAGCTTGCTGGGCAGTTCCGGCATGCCTGTTTTGCGCGCGATCTGCATGGATAGTAAAAACGGAATGATCCGCTGTAAAACCCCTAAAATAAATGACAACAGCCAACCAAGAATTGCCGCCAGAACACCGATTTGCAGCAAAGGAAAATCACTTTCAAATAAAGATGCCCCCAGCAGTAAGATCAGACTGACAGGCATCATGACCCAGCCAAAGCGGATCAATTGCCATTCCGGCCCTAATCGTTTCATCAAGCGCCCCTTTAGAATGCCACACATTTCATAAACATGCAGGCAGGTGGTGAGGGTCGCCATGATCAGGGCCAAAGGCGCTGCTTCCAGCGACCAGAAAGTTAGGGCGGCAATGGCGGTTATAAAGGCACTGGTGGCGAGTTTATCGTTGGTTTTATCGCTGACACATAACATGGGGATCATGATGCGGCTGAAGGCGAAAACCAGAAACCCCATAAAGCCAAAGACAGCCCACCCTGCATGCAGACAAGCCGGATTAAGCGGCGGCAGGTCAAAAACGTCCGCCCATTGCAGGATCATGGAAAAACCAAGTGTAACGACAATCAAAAGCGCAAAGGCGCCCATACTGCCATAGCGGCGGATGTGGTCCATATCCTGGGTATTGAATAAAATTTTCACCAGTACATAGACATAAATCAGGCTGGAGGTGACAATCAGTGCTGATCCCATGGTGGCGATATCGGCAAAATAGTGGGCAAAACCACCGAGCAGGACATAAGTCCCCAGTATATGCAGGACCAGAATGCTGATGACAAGCTGGGGATTGGACATTACGGTTGCGGTTGCCACAGGCAGCATCTGCAGGGATGCGCCCAATACCGTTGTCATGAGGACCCCGATGGTGAACATATGGATCATGGCAAGCACAGGGCCAAATCCACCTGAAAAGTCAGCCAGCACATCAGCCTGAATAAATCCGATCAGCCAGCCAAGTGGCAGGCATAAAAGGGCAAATCCAAAAAAGGACAGGGGAAGCCATTCCGGCAGCAGACGTTGTTCCGCGCCAAATGGGATGCCCGCGCCCATCATGAATTGGTCCCCTCTTTAAAGATTTTTAGATGGGTGATTTCGCCCTCTGTCTTGATGACTTCCCACAGCCAACCCTCTTCGCGCAATGCGGGAAAGAGATGGATGGGGTACTGGGGGTATATCCCTTCAAGATGAAAACCATCTTCCAGTTTTGACAAAGCCTTTAGGGTTCCGACCAGCGGTGCTGGCGATTTCAGGCCGATGAAATCAATGCGATAGCCCTTGGTGATCGGCGTGATCCGACCTTCAATTTCAGGCATTTGCCATCTATCAGGGATCGTCCCATCACAGGGGGGGGATATGGGTGTCTGCTTTGTCATTTTGCCAGATTGCCTTAGAAATAGAATTACCTTCCTTGATGGTGATCAAGGTTGGTTCATTGTGGGAATTATATGTGAGATTGGCGTAATCTATGATTGATCCATATCTAAGCCTCCATTAGGATATCTGCAACTAAGAAACGTACTTCAATGAAAGTATTATTATGAAACAGGTTGGTGGTTTTCGCGGGAGAGGCATGTGTCAAAAGGCAGTGTGACAAATACAGAGCACCAGTTCGCCATTCGACTGATGCAGCATTTGGTGGTGCCAACATTTGTGTTGGACCCGGAAGGGCGCGTCATGATCTGGAACAATGCCTGTGAACGCCTGACCAATGTTTCCGCCAAGGAAGTGCTTGGAACGAAAGATCACTGGAAAGCGTTTTACGAAGAACAACGTGAATGTCTGGCGGACCTTGTTTTGCAGGAACGCACGAATGATATCGAAGAGCTCTATGCCGCCCATTCGGTCAAGGATGATCTGTTTGTCGGATTTCGCGCCGAAAACTGGGCAGTGATGCCACGGGCTTCGAAACGTCTGTACCTCGCGATCAACTGCGGACCGATTTATGATGATGATGGCAATATGATCGCAGTGGTTGAAACCTTGCGCGATATGACAGAACAAAAACGTGCTGAAGAAGCCCTGCAAAGTCTGGCCCATAAAGACGGGCTGACCAATTTGGCTAATCGTCGCTCGTTTGATATTTCATTGGAAGCTGACTTGCTCCATGCGCAGCGCGAAGGGGAACATCTGTCTCTGTTGCTATGTGATGTGGATCATTTCAAACCCTATAATGACACATACGGTCACCAGAAAGGCGATGAATGCCTGAAAGATGTGGCAAAAGTTGTGGGTGATCAGGCCCTGCGCCCAACCGATCTGTCAGCACGCTATGGCGGAGAAGAATTTGCGGTGATTCTGCCTGGATCGACAGCAGAAGGCGCAATGCGGGTGGCTGAACGGATGCGCCAGGCCATCTTTGATCTGAAGCTGGAACATAAATCCAGCCTGACATCTGATCGTGTGACTATGAGTGTCGGTGCAGTCAGCCTGATCCCCAAGCCGGATATGGAACCGGGCCAGTTGATTGAAATGGCGGATGAAGCCCTTTATCAGGCGAAACAGACAGGGCGCAATAAAGTGGGTCTTTATGGCGCATCCAGCTGATTGATCGCGCTGAGTACTACATCGTAAGCTTTTTCCAGACGGGCGACCAGCGGGGTAATCTCTGTGCGGCCACGCACCAACGCATCTTCCAGTTCGCGCGATGAATCGTATATATCCTTGGCGGCAATGGCACCTGCCACACCTTTAATGCTGTGGGAAATCAGTCGCGCCGTATCCTTGTCATTTTCAGACAGAGCTTTTTTGATGTCTTTCACCAGATCGCAGCGATCACGTTTGAAAATCTCCAGCAGTTCTCGATAAAGCTTGCTGTTACCGCCCAGACGTTCCAGCCCGCCATCCAGATCAATGCCGTCTATGGTTGCAGGTAATTTTACCTGATCTTTTGGGGTGGGTTTGAGGGTGATGGGTTTCTGTTCAAACGTTTTGCGCGGGCGAGTCTTGATCCATTTGGCTAGTGTTTCAAACAGATGATCCGGTTCTACCGGTTTGGTCAGATGATCGTTCATGCCTGCGCTGATGCATTTATTATGTTCCGAGCGCATGGCGTGGGCGGTCATGGCGATAATGGGTAAGTCCTTGAAGCGGGCATCTGCACGGATAATGCCTGTGGCTTCATAGCCATCCATTTCCGGCATCTGGATATCCATCAACACCGCATCATAACAATGGGTATCGGCTTCACCCAAAATCATGTCAGACGCTTCTTTACCGTTTTCGGCCATATCAACCAGAATACCTGCACCCTGCAGGATTTCCTGACCGACCTGACGGTTAATCTCGTTATCATCGCACAGAAGAACGCGGGTGCCTGCCAGTTCAAGTTTGGCTGGGCTTTCCACTTTCTTTTTACGACGCGGACGATCCAGCATGATTTCCTGACCGAAGCTTTTCATGATCGCATCAAACAGCGATGATTGACCCACAGGCTTTTGCAGGAACACATCAATCGGCGTATCATCCAGCTTAAGGGAGGATGCCTTGCCTGCCTGTCCCGTTACCATAATGATCTTGGGCAGGAAGACCGATTGGCGGTTTTTGAAAATCTGCTGAGCGGTCTGCAAGCCATCCATATTGGGCATGCGCCAGTCCATCACGATAAATTCGTAAGGTGAACCCATGGAGATGGCTTTTTCCACTTCGGCAATGGCATCCAGCCCGTTTGACACCGCATGAACATCAAAGGACATGTGGGTCAGCATGGTTTTCAGGATATCGCGCGATGCATTGCTGTCATCCACCACCAGTACTTTCATGGAATACATGTCGCGCGACAGGGCTTTGCGTTCCGCCACCTGATCGTCCTGATAGGCAAATTTCGCGGTGAAGGTAAAGGTACTGCCTTCATCTGGTGCGCTGGTGACAGAAATTTCACCCTCCATCATTTCCACCAATTGCTTGGAAATCGTCAGGCCCAGGCCCGTGCCACCATATTTGCGGGTGTTGGAATTATCCGCCTGATTGAAGGCCTGAAACAGATTGGCGATCTGCTCATCACTTAAGCCAATACCAGAATCCGAAACTGTGAATTCCAGTGTAATAGTGTCTTCGGTTTTTTCTTTAACCAGGGTTGAAACAATGACTTCCCCATCCTGGGTAAACTTGATGGCATTTGATGTCAGGTTCAACAAAATCTGCCCAAGGCGCAGCGGGTCACCCTGCAGGGTTTTGGGTACGTCCGTTGCGATGGAAAACAGCAGTTCCAGCCCTTTTTGTTCCGCACTCAGAGAGACAAGGTTGCTGAGGTTTTCAAAATTGTCTTCCAGTGAGAAATCAACTTTTTCCAGCTCCATCTTCTTGGCTTCGATTTTTGAGAAATCAAGGATATCATTAATGATCCCGAGAAGGTTTTTGGCTGAGACATCAATTTTGCGCAGATAGTCGCTTTGCTGGTCGCTCAAATCGGTTTTGGCTGTCAAATGGCTCAATCCGATGATGGCATTCATCGGTGTGCGGATTTCGTGGCTCATGTTTGCCAGAAACTGGCTTTTGGCCATGTCGCTTTGTTCAGCTTTTTCTTTTGCGCTGCGCAGTTCAGCTTCCATGCGCACCCGTTCGGTCAGGTCATCTTCGGTGACGATATAGTTGACTTCCCCGTTTAACGGGTTGCGGGTGACCCGTATATCAACGGCATGTTTGCGTGGGCCGAATTTGGTCTGCATTAAAAAGTCACCATGGGTGCCTTCCTGATCACAGGCCTTGGTGAAGATACGCTGACCTTCCTGAATGTCATGGAAACGGCGCACAAACAGGGGCAGGGTCTGTTCATTGCTGGTTAGTTCCTGCCCGTAAATATCAGATGCTGACGGGTTTTGACGCAGCAGGTCCCCGCGCGCAGTGAAGATGGAGATGATAACGGATGTATAACGCGTGGCCTCCACCAGCATCATATTTTCCGGTTCTTTCCCCAGATCAACTTCTTCGGTACAGAAAGCCATGATGCCCTGGGATTTTTCTTCCCCAAGCAACAGCGCGCGTTGGCGCATATAAACGGTTTTGGGCACGCCATTGGGATAAGTTGTCCAGCTTTCGGTCGACTCGCCCAGGGTTGCGGCTTTGTCGTAAACCTGTTCCATGCGGCGACGTGTGCCGTCGCTGTCGCCGGACATATCCTTGTCGATCATGTCCTGAACGGTTTTGACGCCCCAGAAGTCCAGACCTGCCTGATTACACCACCAAAATTTGTAATTCCCCAGATCGAAAATCCACGTCGGGGACGGGACCAGCTCGAAATCGGCGAGTTCACTGCGGTCGATAAAATGGCGTAAATCTTTATAGGACAAGGAAGAAGGCTCTCTTTAAAACTGCGGACAGTGGATATGATAGCTCACTTTACTAACAATTTTAAAGAAATTAACCACAAAATTTATGAAACAATTAGATTGAGATTATCTGAAAGTTCTTCAACTTCACGCTGTTTGATGTGCAACAAGCTGGCTAACCCATTGCCAACACGTGTTTCTGCCCAGGCAGAGGCTTCTTTGCGATCGGCAAAATCATGGGCCATGGCGGGGGCATGGAAGATGATGTCAACCTCGGCCCCTTTGATACAGAACACATGCCACAGATGCGGCAAGAGCGTCATATCCCCGTACCACGCAAAGGAGTCGCGTTCCTGGCTGCTAAGGATATCGCCATCTGCTTTTTTGTTGAATGAGATGGTCACGGGCTGGATGGCACAATCGGTGCGGATATGATCTTCCATGATCATTTCAAAGAGCGAGCTTTTAAAGGGCAGTACGCTTTCACCTTTGGAACTTGTGCCTTCCGGGAAGATCATCAGGCGTTCTCCATCCATGATACGCTGCTGCAACTGAATTTTCTGTTCGCGCGCTTTGGAGGGTTTGCGTTCAATAAAGGCGGTTTGCGCGATGCGGGCAAGAAAACCGAACAACGGCCAGCTTGCCACATCTGCTTTGGCAACAAAGGTAATGTCATAACAAGACGCTAGTAGCGGGATATCCAGGTAAGAAATATGGTTTCCAGCCAGCAATACTCTTTGACCTTCATAAGGTGTTCCATGTTGGTTAACTTTCATTCCGATGATGGCACAGACACCGCGATGCCACAGGCTGACAAACGGACGTCTGATCCAGCGACCCAGCATAAACAGCACCAGATAAGGCGGTACCAGCAACAGGGTCCAGCTTAGAAACAGGATGGCGCGAATGATGCCGCGTGTTAAAGACGGCTTCATGTGTTGGCCTGATTCTGAATGTCGGCAGATTCCTGCAGATAGTGACGTTGGTAACGCCCGGTCACATTGCCGGTTTCCACCAGCAAACACACATCTGTTGTATTGAACTGATGATCGATGACAGCACCGTTACCGATGACACCACCGACGCGCAGGTAACCTTTGATCAACGGTGGCATTTCACGTAAGGCCTGGCGGCTGTCGATCTGTTTTTTCTTCAGAAGTTTCATGTCCACATAGCGATTATCAAGCGCTTTTGGGGACCATTCTTCTGGCGCACTGTGGTGGTGATAAAGGTAGGAAAGCGCGCTTGCCATGGCTTTCGGGTCCGTGCCCGGGAAGCTCGCACAGCCAAACATCAACGAGATATTATGCTGGGTGATATATTCTGCAATGCCGCGCCACAGAAGCTGCATCACTGCTTTGCCACGGAAATCCGGGTCCACGCAGGAACGGCCCAACTCAACGATTTCACCGGGATAGTTCTGCAGGTGATTGAGATCAAATTCATCGGCGGAATAAAAGCCTTCATGCAGCATCGCAACGGAGCGGCGCAACAGGCGGTAGGTGCCGACAACAAATTCTTCACCAGCTTCTTCCTTGGCGCAATCAACAACAAGAAGATGGTCGCAATAGTCATCAAAACGGTCAAAATCACGCTTGGCCTTGGCAACTTCGTCATCCGGAACAGCACCCATGCCTTCAAAGAAAACGCGATAGCGCAGACGCTGGGCAGCGCGCACGTCGTCTTCGGTTTTCGCCAAACGGACATCAAGGGTAGTTTCATTTAATTGCGTCATTGGTCTCATCACTGATCGTTAATCTATGTAAAAAATAAATTACATAGACACTCGTTCAGGAATGTTTCACCGCCGTGAAGCTTTCATGACGAAAAGGCTGAAATTTTATGACACTCTATCAGTGCTGATAATTAGTGGCCGATATTTTTAGAAAAAATATTGATGATCCCGACGCCGACGACAATGAAGGTGATGCCGATTATAGCTGGAATATCAGGGATTTGTTTGTAAAGAAAGGCACCCGCGACCGTGACCAAAACAATACCGATCCCGGACCAGATGGCATATGTAATGCCAACCGGGATGGTACGAAGGGTCAGTGTCATAAAGTAAAATGCCGTGGCATATCCCACAACCACAATAAGACTTGGGCCCAGCTTTGAAAATTCTTCCGATGCTTTCAGGGCACTTGTGGCGATGACTTCACCCAAAATGGCGATGGCGAGATAGAGATAAGCCATATTAACCCATATAGGACATCTTGATATCCAGCAATCTTAGGCGCTGGATCACGGTGATGAGCAAAGAATGATAGAAACGCTGCAGAAATGTTGCATCTTTGTTGGCCAGTTCCTGCACCAGTTCGTGATCAATGGCCTGAACCACCACACCCCCTTTGGCAACGAGCGTTGCGCTTGCCCCGCCATGATCGACAAAGGACATTTCCCCAACGGTTGCGCCAGAGGTCAATGGCGTGGTCAGTTCGGTTTCCTTGCCGTCTTCGTCTTTTCGAACAACAACGCGGACTTCCCCGTCGATGATAACCATGATCTGGCGGTGGTCTTCGCCTTCCTGCATCAGTTTGGCACCGTCTTGATAAATATAGTCACGTGACTTTTCTGCCAGAAGTTCAATTTCCGGTTTGGAAAGTTCAACGAATGCTTTTTCAAATGCTTCCAGAATCATCGATGGTCCCTCACGTTTTTCTAGTTGCAAATGACTATCGTTGCTTCTTACGTAAGGGTCAAGTCCACTTTATCCAAAAGTTGCTTTTGGTTTGCTGTCAGAGTCTCGGCGTTGAAGTCATCTATCAGCTCATGAAACAGGCGGTGCCAGTTGACTTCGGCCCTTGTGCGCATAAAGACACTGCCAAGCCCGATGGCAGCACGATCCACCATGACAAATTCCCGTGGGGGGCGGATACCACCACGTTCTTTCAGTTCCTGATGAATTTCATTTGCGACCTTGGCGCCATAAAGACCATTGTCACTGTCATGGATGTGCCGGGTTTTGTCTTCCAGCAAGGGGGTATAGATATAATGTGCCCAGCGATTCAGGATATCAATGATGTCGTGGGACAGGTTTTCAAAACCCCAGGATTCATAGGCATGGATGGCTTTGTCCTTATCATTGGTGCGAATGGCGTTATAAAGATCGATGATGCCGCTGACAAAATCTGCCTTGAAAAAACGAATGCAGCCAAAATCCAGCAGATTAACCGATCCATCCTCGCGCACCGTGTAATTCCCAAGATGGGGGTCGCCATGGATGATACCATAGCGATAAAGCGGGATGTACCAGGCTTTAAAGAGGGAAGTTGCGATGGTGTTGCAAATTTCCGGGCTTTTCTCCGCCGTTTCAATCAGCGGATTGCCGGGTAGATATGTCATGGTTAACAAGCGGTCGGTTGACAGGCCCTGAATTGGGGTCGGGACATGGATATTCTCTTCACCCGATAACATCTCGCCATAAATCTGCATGCTTTTGGCTTCGCGGGTATAATCCAGTTCTTCGCGCAGCCGTTCAGAAAGTTCTGCCAGAATATTGGTGGTATCGATGGCTTTGTCGTAGCGGCGATAGATGGAAAACATCAGTTTTAATTGATTGAGGTCGGCTTCAATCGCACTGGACATATCCGGGTACTGAAGCTTGCAGACCAGTTTTTCACCCTCAAGGCTGCGTGCTTGATGGACCTGGCCCAAGGAAGCGGCATAGCTGGAGTCCCGATCAAACTGCTTAAAGCGTTGCTGCCAGTTTGCTCCCAATTCTTTGTTCATCCGGCGTTTGACAAAGGGCCAGCCCATGGGTGGGGCGTCGCATTGCAGTTGGGAAAGTTCTTTTGCAAATTCTTCAGGCAAGGCATCCGGGATGGTGGCCATGATCTGGGCAACCTTCATGATTGGTCCCTTCAGACCACCCAGGGCTTTGCGCAGTTCCTGTGCGGCTGTTTGGGTGAAGATGTCGCTGGATTTCAGGCGTTGTCCGGCAAAGGTGGTTGCCATTTTTCCGGCCGACATGCCGACATGGCCATAGCGTTTGACGCGCTGTAAAAAACGATTGTCTTCTCTCATGCAGCACTCCGGCACCAGGTGAAGCGGTTGCGTTTTTCCGCCCATTTTTCCGCGTTAGCCAGATGCTTATCAAGGGCGGCCATGGTCTTTGCCATATCTTCGGTGTCATCCTTTTTCCAGACGTGATAGGTCATCAGGAAAATCCCTTCCAGCCCCCTGATTTTAAACGGTGTGCGGCAGCGGTGTGACGTTGCTTTGGTCACATCCAGCATTTCATGGAAGAGGTTGTGAATTTCCGATCTGCGTTTCAGCAGTTCAAGGGGACGTGCACAAAAACCACGTTCAATATTCAGGGCTGCTTCCTTATGGGCATCAAGCGCATCAAAATACTGCATCAACAGATCAAACAGACGTTCACGCACCGTATCTTCCGGATCATAGGTATAGCTGGTGACGACCTGAAGATTGATTTTGTTCAGATAAGCATCGACCACGTTAAAGACGGAGGTGAAATTGTGGTCGGTGGCCTCTTTTTCAAGCGCTGCCTGCTTTTCGATATCTGCGATAGATATGTGATGAACGGCCCTGTCCTTTGCCAGAACCAAAAAGGCATCAATGATTTTATCCTGTGTGTCATCTGTCATGGTGATCTCCTCATTTTCTTTTATACGAAACTGAAGCTCTGATAGATCAGTTGGGCGTTTTTCCACGTAAATCAATGGGACCAAATGATCTGCGCCTGTTTGTAGGACGTACAGAAACTAACAAACAGGAAGGATGATCAGATGAAAGTGATGGTTTTTGGGGCCAGTGGCGGCATAGGTTCCGCGTTGGTGAAACAACTGGCAGACAGGCAAGACGTTGATCAGGTCTTTGCGGGATCACGTCAAGCTGTGTTGTTTGAAGGCGCAAAGGTTCAATCATTCTCGTTTGATTTAGCGGATGAAACCTCGATTAAAAGTGCCTTTTCAATGGTGGAAGGTCCGCTGGATATGGTGTTGATTGCAACTGGCGTGTTGTCAAATGATCAAGGGCTTTATCCAGAAAAGAGTTTGCGTGATCTGGATGCGGACAGGCTCGGGCAGTATTTTATGCTTAACACCATCGGGCCCAGCCTGATCATGAAATATGCCTTAGCGCGCCTTAACAGGAAGCACTGGTCATTGCTGGCGGCTTTTTCAGCCCGTGTCGGCAGTGTTTCGGATAATCGACTGGGTGGCTGGTATGGATATCGTGCCTCCAAGGCCGCGCTGAATATGATGATCAAATGCGCGGCCATTGAGACTGAACGTAAAAACAAGCAAGCCTGTGTAATCGTATTGCACCCCGGGACAGTCGATACAACCCTTTCCAAGCCATTTCAATCCAATGTGCCGGACCATCAATTATTCAGCCCTGAAAAATCAGCAGGGAAATTGCTGGAGGTGATTTTTGCACGTAGCCCTAAAGACACAGGGCGTATATTTGCCTGGGATGGTCAGGAAATTCAGCCCTGACTAAAAAAGTGGCACTTCTTTTGCTGTAATAAAAGTTAGGCAGATAAGGCCCTTGTTTGGGTCAATTTCTGTTTGTTTTTTATGCAAATTGATGAAGTTTAAGGCATGCTCGATTCTGTGCGCTACAAAGTTTTTGGGGAACGTCACCGTTATTATCTGATCGCGGTGATGGCGGCGATCCTGGGCTTGACCCTGGTCTTGATTGCCCCTTACATGTTTGGGCTGGGCACGGTGCAGAAGAAAACGCCGATCAAGGTGGGTGTGCTTCATTCCCTAAGCGGGACCATGGCGTTGAGTGAACGGTCGGTGGCGGAAGCAAGTTTGCTGGCGGTGGAAGAACTTAACCGTCGTGGCGGTGTTTTGGGGCGCAAGGTCGAAGCGATCCTGCTGGATGGGCGCTCCAACTGGGATGTGTTTGCCAATCAGGCGGAAAATTTGATCCGTAATCACCAGGTGTCCGCCGTTTTTGGCTGCTGGACTTCGGCATGCCGCAAGACCGTGAAACCTGTGTTTGAACGACTGGATCACGTGCTGTTTTATCCGGTGCAGTATGAAGGGTTGGAACAATCGCCCAATATTATTTACACCGGGGCCGCACCCAATCAGCAGATCATCCCGGCAACCAAATGGACCATCGACAATATCGGTAAGCGGATTTATCTGGTGGGATCTGACTATGTTTTTCCCCGCACCGCCCATGAGATCATCCAGACGCAGGTGTCCGCCCTCAATGCCCAGATTGTGGGGGAGTCTTATATTCCGCTGGGTGGGACAGCGTTTGAAGGCATCATTGACGATATCAAGGAAAAGCAGCCGGACATTATCTTTAATACCATTAACGGAGACAGCAATCTTGCGTTCTACAAGCAACTGCGTGAACAAGGGGTGCGTACTGATGATATCCCGGTGATGTCTTTTAGTCTGGCGGAATCTGAAGTGCAGGTGATTGGGCCGGATCTAGTGGCAGGAGATTATGCCGCACGGAATTACTTTCAGACGATTCAGAGTGAGAAGAACAAAGAGTTTGTGACCAAATATCGTGCTCGTTTTGGTCAGGATAAAGTAACCACTGCCCCGATGGAGGCTGCTTATTTCGGTGTCTTTATGTGGGCGCAAGCCGTTGCAGAAAGTGGGTCCATTCAATATCGTGGCTTTCGCGATGCATTGTTGGGGCAGACGCTGAATGCCCCCAGCGGCATTGTTTATATCGATCCCAACACCCAGCATACCTGGCGCACGGTCCTGATCGGGCAGGTGAGGACAGATGGGAATTTCGATCTGATCTGGGACAGTGGACGTCCGGTTCGCCCGGTTCCGTACCCCGGCTTTTTTGCCAAGGCCAAGTGGGAAGAATTCCTCAGCAACCTGTTTGAAGGTTGGGGTGGTCAGTGGGAGGCCGAGGGACGTACATGATGGAACCCAAACAGACGTCTCGACCCTTTAGCTTATCGACCGAAATTGGTGGCATGTTTGTACTGCTGGGTCTCCTGCCGTTGTTTCTCATCGGCTGGCAGTATTATAAAGGGGTGGAAGACCAGCTGCATGACGAAATTTCGCGCAGTCTAAGCGCGCTTGCCGATAACAAGGTGGAACGGGTGGAAGCTTTTGCGCGTGATACTTTGAAAGAAGTGCAGGTGCTGGCAAATTCATCTGTGGTCTCACGGTCGATGGAACGTTTGAGCATGACCCCGGATGATGGGCTTGGGGCTTTGGGGCAGGAATTGCGCAGTTATAATGACAATATCGAAGCCAGTGATCTGTTTTTAATCTCCCCGTCCGGCAAGATCGTTTTTGCCGCCGTGCGTGACGAAATGGTCGGGATTGACCTGCATGAAAAGCAGGCCGATTTCCATTTGCTTGCCAGTGCTTTTGATCGTGCACGCACATTGTTGGAGCCGCATAATTCAGATTTCGCCAATGATTCATCTTCTATTGCGCCTTCTGGATTTGTCGCTGCCCCCATCCTGAAAAACGGATATGTGCTGGGGGTTGCCGCATTGCGGTTAAACCGCGAAGCTTTGTTTCGCATCATTGGGGATTATTCTGGTCTGGGTCGCACGGGGGAAACCATGGTTGCGGGGCTTGATCAACAGAATGTCCAGCTGTTTGGCCCGGCACGTTTCCCGGAAAATTTTGATCGCAGCCTGACAGGGGAATTTAAGGACCCGTTTTTAAGTGCCTTGTCGGGGGAGCGCGATGTGAAGTTGTTGAAAGATTATCGCGATAAAGAAGTGATTGCTGCCTGGCGTTATGTGCCGTCTTTCCGCTGGGCCTTAGTGGTCAAGGTGGATGTGGAAGAACGGCTTGCCCCGATCACCCAATTGCGCAACATGGGGATTGTGTTTTTATCGGTCATGGGCTTTTTGGTTATTGCGGTTTCCACCCTGATGGCACGTGCGATCACCACGCCCATTCGCCAGCTGGAAGTCGCTGCGCGTAATCTGTCTGAACGTGGGGAAGCCGACATGGTGCCGGAACGTGGCGCGTGGGAGATCAATTCCCTTGCCAAGGGGTTTAACGTTATGAGCCAACGTATCCAATCTTACCAGACGGGCTTGCGCCGCATGGTGGATGAACGCACGGCGGAACTGAGCAAAGCCAAGGATGAGGCTGAAAAGGCGACCCGAGCAAAAACAGAATTCCTTGCGATGATGAGCCATGAAATCAGAACGCCGCTGAATGGTCTGATGGGCATGGCGGAACTGCTGAAAAGTCAGGAGATGGGGCCGCTGGCGCGTGACTATGTCCAGACACTCCATCAAAGTGGCGCAGCCTTAAGTGATCTGCTGAATGACCTGCTGGATATTTCACGGATTGAAGCGGGCAAGCTTGATCTGGATGTGCGCAGTTTTGGCCCGGATACTTTGCTGCAAAGCCTCAGTGCTTTAATGCGTCGATCTGCTGAAATGAAGGGGCTGGAATATGATCTTACCATTGCTGCTGATGTGCCGCGATCTGTGGAAGGGGACCCGGCACGACTTCGCCAAATTCTGTTAAACCTGACAGGCAATGCCATTAAATTTACGGCAGAGGGGCGTATCAACGTCTCGCTGGATGTGGATTATCAGGAAGACGGTGTCGTCCAACTTGTCTTTAAGGTGAAAGACAGCGGTATTGGTATTCCACTGGAAGAACAGCATAAGCTTTTCCAACCCTTTTCCCAATTGGGGGAGGGACGATCCAAACGCTATGGCGGGGCCGGGTTGGGTCTGGCGATTTCCCAACGGCTTGCTCAAAGAATGGATGGGGAGATTACGCTTGAAAGCCGGGAAGGTGAGGGGGCGTGTTTTTCCGTTTCCCTGCCGTTTAAGCTTAGCGCGGAAGATGAGATTGAACAGGATGATGTGGAACATATCGAACCCTTGCGCATCCTGATTGTGGAAGATGAACCGATTAACCGCCGGGTGCTTTCAGGCCTGTTGCGTCAGGACGGTCATGATGTCTTTTCCAGCGAAAGCGGCGAAGCAGCCCTTGAGGTTTTAAAAGCTGAACCTGTTGATATGGTTCTGACTGACTTGCGCCTGCCGGGCATCAGCGGGTTTGAGGTGATCGATAAAGTTCATAACGACTGGAAAATCCCTGTGCTGGCCGTCACCGCAAACCTGATGCCCGATGATGTGAAAGATTGTTTGGCCGCTGGTGCGCGTGATGTGATTGCAAAACCCATTGTGCCGGATGCCTTGCGCCGGGCATTGTCTCGCAGCTTTGAGGGGCGGTCTGTGGTTCAGATTGTTCGGGAAGATGTCGTTGCAGATGATGTTTTTTCTTCTGAATATCTGGATCAGTTGAGCGAAGTACTGCCTGCAGAAGAGATTGTCAGTTTGATCGAAAAGGCGGAAAGTTCCGTGCGTGAACATCTGGGGAATTTGATGGCAGCGAATGATGCTGACGAAATCGCGGAACATGCCCATAAGCTGGCCGGGGTGTCAGGGACGTATGGGATGGTCAAGTTGCGAGTTTTTGCGAAAACGGTAGAGAAAGACCGTGTAGTACCGGGGGAAGAACTAGCAGGGCTGGTAGAGGTGTCGATTGAGGCGATGAAGGGGTGGATGGACTCTAGATCCCTGCCTACGCAGGGATGACGGCCTTCATCAAACACTTGTCATTCCTGCGAAGGCAGGAATCTCTCACCCCACCGAATGTTTCACATGGGAATTAAACCGATAACCATGACCGCGGATGGTCTCAATCAGTTGGTTCTCCCCTTTCTCATCCCCGATTTTTTTGCGAAGACGGCTGACGAGAATGTCCACTGCGCGCTCCCCACTATCCGTTCCCATTTCAGGCACAGCCTCAGCCAATGCATCTCGGCTGAGAAGTTGGTTGGGATGACTTGCCAGGAATGCCAGCAGGTCAAATTCCGCAGGCGTCAAAGTCGGGCTGGTGCCATCGGCGCTGATCAGCAGGCGGTTGGTTTTATCCAGCGTCCATCCGGCAAACATGACGACATTGTCGCTTTGCACCAGTAAATCATCATTGCCTTGCGTGCGGTCTAACACATTTCGTACGCGCGCCAGCAGTTCACGCGGGAAGAACGGTTTGGCGATATAGTCATCAGCCCCGATTTCCAGACCCTTGGCACGTTCTTCCGGCTCCCCACGTTCTGAAACGATGATGATTCCCATCTGGCTGCGACTGCGAAGGGTGCGCGCCAGTTCCAGCCCGTCACTGTCCGGCAGGTTCAAATCCAGCAATAAAAGATCAAAGGGGGCTTTTTCCAGGGCCAGCTGCATGGAGAAACCATCGGGTGCTGTTTCGGTCAGAAAACCGGCATTGCCTAAAATTGCGGCAATTAAATCGCGCACAGCCCCGTCATCTTCGACGATAAGAACCCGTTTCTGGCTCATGCCTTCCTCCGTAAGTGATCCGATTCCCTATGGTGCAGCCTTTCAAAAAAATGCGCAAGGCCGACCCATTTTCGGAAATTTTTCGGACAAGATATGTGGATAACTTTTGTGATGGCCATATCCCGTTTGTGCGCTGCAGAAAAGAAAGAGAAATAAAAGGTGGATAACAAGTAAAAAATAAGAAAAACTATAGAAATAAATCAGAAAAGAATGTCTCTCGATTATACTTAATGTTTTTATATGTCAATAAATAAAGCGCATGTCTAAAAAATGAAATGTTTATTGTTCAAAAAACAGTCAAATTTAATTTATTTTAGATGCCTGAAAATTATTGTAAAATGCAAAATATAATAAAATCAATGATTTAATTACTTTGGCATGCCTTTTGAATACTGTGGGGCAGTTCACTTCAACGCCAGGAGGCATGATTACAAATGAAATTCTCACTTAAAACGATTTTGAGCGCTGGTGCTATCGCTGCAACAGCTATGGTTGGCACGGCAGCCAACGCCGCTGACACCATCAAGGTTGGTGTTCTTCACTCTCTGTCCGGGACCATGGCGATTTCTGAAACAACATTGAAAGACACTGTTTTGATGTTGATTGAAGAACAAAACAAAAAAGGTGGTCTTCTTGGTAAGAAGCTTGAAGCCGTTGTTGTTGACCCTGCGTCCAACTGGCCTTTGTTTGCTGAAAAACAGCGTGAGCTGATCGAGAAAGAAGGTGTGGATGTGACATTCGGTTGCTGGACATCTGTATCGCGTAAATCTGTTCTTCCTGTTGTTGAAGAACTGAACGGCATGTTGTTCTACCCTGTACAGTATGAAGGCGAAGAAAGCTCTCGTAACGTCTTCTACACAGGTGCTGCCCCTAACCAGCAAGCCATCCCGGCTGTAGACTACATGTTGTCTGAGGACGGCGGTTCTGCAAAACGTATCGTTCTTCTGGGAACTGACTATGTTTACCCACGTACAACAAACAAGATCCTGCGTTCTTACCTGAACTCCAAAGGTATTGCTGATGCGGACATCATGGAAAACTACACACCATTTGGTCACTCTGACTGGCAGAACATTGTTGCGGACGTGAAGAAATTCGCTTCTGCTGGTAAAAAGACGGCTGTGATCTCTACCGTAAACGGTGATGCGAACGTTCCTTTCTATAAAGAACTGGGTAACCAGGGTATCTCTGCGGACGACATTCCGGTTGTTGCTTTCTCTGTCGGGGAAGAAGAATTGGCTGGTCTGGATACAAAGCCGCTTGTCGGTCACCTGGCTGCCTGGAACTACTTCCAGTCTGCTGAATCTCCAGAAAACGAACAGTTCATCGCAACCTGGAAGAAATTCATCAAAGACGACAAGCGCGTAACCAACGACCCAATGGAAGCAACTTACATTGGTTTCAAAATGTGGACACAAGCCGTTCAACAAGCCGGTACAACTGACGTAGATGCAGTTCGTCAAGCTATGTACGGCCAGAAAGTTAAAAATCTGACTGGCGGTGTTGCGGTTATGAACACAAACCACCACCTGTCCAAGCCTGTTCTGATCGGCGAGATTCAGGAAGACGGTCAGTTTGAAACTGTATGGGAAACTGAAGGTGTTGTGAAAGGTGATGCATGGTCTGATTTCATTCCAGAAAGTGCAAAGCTGACATCTGACTGGACGTACCCACACGTCTGCGGCAACTGCGAGAAGCCTAAGTTCGGTGGCGCAGCGGCTATGTAAGTCTGACGACTGAACGGGGGGTAAGGCTTTTCACACTCGGCCTTGCCCCCCTTTCATTTGCTGACCCTTTTATTTTCATCTTCATTTCCTTTGGGTGGGTCATATGACGAAGTTGTTTAAATATTTTTCTATACTGGCTGTTGCCCTTTTACTGGCAGCTCCGGTGAGTGCCGCAGATGATTTTTCTGCACAAGTGACGGCACTGAACGTCAAAAGTTTTTCTAAAAAAATTAAAGCGATTAATACACTGGCAGGCTCCGGCCATGAACGAACGGTCCCTGTGTTGGAAGCCATGCTGGGCGGTAATCTTTACGCCCTTAAATCAGATAAAACCATTGTGATTGCACAAAAGCAGGGTTCTGTTTACGTCATTGAAAAAGCCGATAGCGGTGAAGCCCTTGGCCAGACAGCCAAATCCAGGATGAAAAAAGTGCGCGTCAATAATAAGGTGCGCAAAGTTATTAAAGGATTGCTGGGCGGTTTGACCTTGTTAAGCCCGGATATCGACCAACGCACAAAAGCGGTGGATGCGGTCTTTAACAGTCGTTCTGCAGGTATGCTGCCCACGCTGGAACAAGCCCTTCAACGTGAAGAAGATGACGCCCTTAAATCCAAGATGCTGCTGACCAAGGCAGCGATTGAACTGGAAACATCAACGGATAAAGAAACGCTGCTGGGTGCTTTGGCTGTTTTGAAAGAAACACCAACGCCAGACGTGCGATCTATCCTGACAAGCTATGTCATCAAAGCACCGGATATGGTGAAGGCAGATGCGCAGGCCACGCTGGATAGTGTGGAAAGCAGCCTGTCTATGTGGGAACATGTGGGTAACCTCTATCGCGGCCTTTCGCTCGGTTCCGTTCTGTTGCTCGCTGCTGTCGGTCTGGCCATTACCTTTGGGGTGATGGGCGTGATTAACATGGCCCATGGTGAGATGGTGATGCTGGGGGCTTATGCCACCTTCGTGGTGCAGGAAGTTTTTCGCGCATACTTGCCGGGCTATTTTGACTGGTCTCTATTCGTTGCTATTCCTTTCGCCTTTTTGGTGGCTGGTTCGGTTGGTGTTGCGATGGAACGTGGAATTATCCGTTTCTTGTACGGCCGTCCGCTGGAAACATTACTCGCGACGTGGGGGGTGAGTTTGATCCTGCAACAGGCCGTTCGTACGGTCTTCGGCCCCACCAACCAGGATGTAAGCTCACCTAGCTGGATGTCTGGCGCGATCGAATTTTCAAACGGTCTGCAATTTACCTATAACCGCCTTTGGATCATCCTGTTTGCCCTGCTGGTTGTGGCGGGTGTGACCTTGATCCTGCGCAAAACATCTTTTGGTCTTCAGATGCGTGCGGTGACCCAAAACCGTCCGATGGCGAATTCCATGGGGATCAAATCGGGTTGGGTTGATGCCATGACCTTTGGTCTGGGCTCCGGCATTGCCGGGATGGCAGGTGTTGCTTTGTCGCAAATCGATAACGTGTCACCCAACCTGGGTCAGGTTTACATTATCGACAGCTTTATGGTCGTGGTCTTTGGCGGTGTGGGGAACATCATGGGAACCGTGGTTGGTGCCTTCAGCCTTGGTATCGTCAATAAATTCATGGAACCGATGGCGGGTGCTGTTTTGGCGAAGATCTTCGTTCTGATTGCCCTGATCCTCTTTATTCAAAAACGTCCACGTGGACTTTTCGCCCTCAAGGGCCGTTCGGTGGAGGCTTAAGTCATGACACAAACTTCACAACAAAAATCCGTCCTTCTGGGCTTTTTGATGAAAGATCGCGGTGGGCAAATCCTGTTGGGTCTGTTGGCCGCAGCGGCCGTGCTGGTGCCGCTTTCAAACGTGTTTTTGCCGGAAAGTTCAATCTTTCATGTGCCAACCTATATGGTCAGTCTGTTGGGTAAGTACCTCGCCTTTGCTTTGCTGGCACTTAGTGTTGATTTGATCTGGGGCTACTGTGGTATCCTCAGCCTCGGTCATGGTGCCTTCTTTGCCCTTGGTGGATATTCCATGGGGATGTATCTGATGCGCCAGATCGGGGATCGTGGTGTTTACGGCAACCCGATCCTGCCGGATTTCATGGTATTCCTGAACTGGAAAGAACTGCCCTGGTACTGGTATGGGTTTGATGCTTTCCCCTTCGCCATGTTGATGGTCGTGCTGGTGCCGGGTGTGCTGGCAGGTGTCTTTGGCTGGTTTGCGTTCCGTTCGCGTGTGACAGGGGTTTACCTTTCCATTATTACACAAGCCATGACGTATGCCTTGTTGCTGGCCTTCTTCCGCAACGACATGGGCTTTGGCGGCAATAACGGTTTGACAGATTTTAAAGACATCCTTGGTTATGACATTCAGGCCAATGGGACGCGCCTTGCGTTGTTTATCGCCACATGTGCGGCATTGGCGCTGGGATATGTCATCTGTCGCTATATTGTTTCTTCTCGTTTGGGGCGGGTTCTGCTGGCCGTGCGTGACGGGGAAAGTCGAACACGCTTTTTAGGCTATCGTGTGGAATATTATAAGTTGTTTGTCTTTGTGGTTTCCGCCATGCTGGCAGGTGTTGCAGGCGCACTTTATGTGCCGCAGGTCGGGATCATTAACCCGTCTGAATTCGCCCCTGCTGTGTCGATCGAGATTGTGATCTGGGTGGCCGTTGGTGGTCGTGGATCGCTTTACGGTGCCGTGCTGGGTGCCTTTATTGTGAACTATGCCAAAACCTATTTCACAGGGGCTCTGCCTGAAGCCTGGCTTTATATGCTGGGGCTGCTGTTTATCGTCGTTACCATCTTTATGCCAAAAGGCGTTGTGGGCACGGTGCCTGCCTTTAAGGGGTTCAAGAAAAAAGATGACGGTCCGGCCATAACCAAACAAACACAAATCGCAGAATAAGGAACTATATGATGCAAGGTATTTCTACAGCCGATAAACATGTCGTTCCTCAGGATACGATTTTATATGTGGATGGCGTGAACAAGGCTTTTGACGGGTTCAAGGCTATCAATGACCTCAGCTTCTATATCGAAGCAGGCGAATTGCGTGCCATCATTGGCCCTAATGGGGCGGGGAAAACCACCATGATGGATATCATCACCGGAAAGACCCGGCCTGATACGGGCGATGTGATCTTTCGTGGTGATATTGATCTAACCGAAATGGATGAGGCTCATATCGCCAACCTGGGCATCGGGCGAAAATTCCAGAAACCCACCGTTTTTGAAAATCAGACAGTGTTTGAAAATCTGGAACTGGCACTAGCCGGGAAACGCCGGGTCTTTGAAAGCCTGTTCTTCAAGCTTGCGGGTCGTGAGGCGGACCGGATTGATGAGGTCCTGTTAAAGATTACCCTGGAAGAAAAACGCAACTGGATGGCAGGCAATCTGTCCCACGGGCAAAAGCAATGGCTGGAAATCGGCATGTTGTTGATGCAGGAACCGGACTTGTTGCTGGTGGATGAACCGGCCGCGGGCATGACGGATGCGGAAACCATGAAGACGGCGGAACTGTTAAAAGAGATCGCCAAGGACCACAGCGTTGTTGTGGTCGAACATGACATGGAATTTGTCCAGGCGCTGGAAAGCCGCGTCACCGTTTTGCATGAAGGTCACGTGTTGGCGGAAGGCTCACTAGAGACCGTGCAGAATAATCAGGAAGTTATCGAAGTTTATCTGGGGCGTTGATCAATGTTAGCAGTTGAAAATGTAGATTTATATTATGGCGCGTCACAAGCTTTGAAGACGGTTGCTTTTGAGGCCGAGATCGGCAAGGTCACGACTGTGTTGGGCCGTAACGGTGTAGGCAAAACCAGCCTGATGAAAGCGGTTGTGGGCCAACAGGCCATTCAGTCCGGCACTGTCGTTCTGGAAGGCGATGATATTACGGCTATGGCGGCTTATGATCGGGCTGCCAAAGGGATTGCCTATGTGCCGCAGGGGCGCGAGATTTTTCCGCTTCTGACGGTAGAAGAAAACCTGAAGACCGGATATGCCTCATTGCCGCGTTCCTTGCGCCATGTGCCCGATGAAATCTTTGAACTTTTCCCGGTTTTAAAAGATATGCTGGGGCGTCGCGGCGGGGATTTATCAGGGGGGCAGCAACAACAGCTTGCAATCGCCAGAGCCCTCGTGACCCGCCCGCGCCTTCTGGTGCTGGATGAACCAACCGAAGGCATCCAGCCCTCCATCATTAAAGATATTGAACGGGTTATCCGTCTGCTTGCCAATCGCGGGGATATGGCGATCCTGCTGGTGGAACAATATTTCGAATTCGCCCATGCACTGGCTGATTACATCGTTGTGATGGATCGCGGCGAAGTGGTGATGAAGGGTGAGAAAGATGATCTGGTGGAAGAGGAAGTCAGAAGGTATCTGACGGTTTAGATCGCAAACCGTCACTCCTGCGCAGGCAGGAGTCTTTATTCGGACCGCGAGGAGATCCCTGCCTTCGCAGGGATGACGGGTGAGGTGGTCGAAACTGGCACCGTCCTTGCGGTTGTCTCTGCAAAAGGCAAGTGGCGCGGATTTAGACAGGATTTGTGCTTAAAATTTAAACAGGTGATGAAGGTTTGATCAATTGACCACTGTTGCGGCATTTTCCAACGGGCCGAAATCGACGACATCCAAACGCGCCATTGAAATTCATGGTGCGGCTGATGTGTCTTTTACCCATAAGGATGGGGAAACCCGGCTTAATCGGCTTTATTACCGTGACCCGCTAAAAGTCCTATTCCCGCGCGGCGATATCCCAACAGCCGCCTTGGTGACCACAGGCGGCGGGCTGTTCGGCGGGGATATTTACGACATTGATATCGCCCTGGATGAAGGCGCGCAAAGTCTGGTCACCGCACAAGCCGCAGAAAAAGTCTATCGATCCAGCGGGCCGGATTGCGAGATCAATGTGAATTTGAAAGTGGCGGATGGGGCGTGCCTTGAATGGCTGCCTCAGGAAAGCATCCTGTTTGATCAGGCCCGCTTTCGCCGTACCACCAAGCTGGATTTGGCGCCCGAGGCATCCGCGCTTGTTGGTGAAATCATCGTCTTTGGTCGTCTGGCCAGTGGGGAAGAAGTGCAGGACGGCCTGTTGCGCGAAGCTTGGGAAGTCAGACGCGACGGCAAGCTGATCTGGGCCGATGCCCTTCATATGGAAGATGATCTGCAACGCCCGCTCAATCATGCCTCTGCCTTTGGCGGGGCGCGCGCCATTGCAACGGCTGTCTATGCAGGTTCAGATGCAGAAGGCTTACTGGAAACTGCACGCGAATTTCTTTTAGGGGAAGAAGACGTGCGTGTGGGCGCGAGTTTTGTAAACGGGCTGCTGATCTGTCGTTGGTTGGCGAAGGATCCGTATCAGCTTCGTAAATCATTTGGAAATTTCTGGTCTGCATTCAGACATAAAGCTTTGGGACGTAACGCAGTTTTGCCGCGTCTGTGGCATTGTTAGGGAGTATAAGAAGTGCATTTAACACCACGGGAAAAAGATAAACTTTTGGTCGCCATGGCCGCCAATGTGGCCCGGCGAAGGCTGGAACGCGGCGTGAAGCTGAACCATCCGGAAGCCATCGCCCTGATCACCGATTTTGTGGTCGAAGGCGCGCGTGATGGCAAGACGGTTGGAGAATTGATGCGTGATGGTGGTGAGGTTTTGAGCCGCGATCAGGTCATGGATGGCATTGCTGAGATGGTCCATGAAATCCAGGTGGAAGCCACTTTCCCGGATGGCACCAAGCTCGTTACCGTCCATAACCCCATTCGATAAAGAGAGGTCAATCATGAAACCCGGTGAAGTTATTACAGCCGACGGCACATTGACCTTGAATGAAGGTCGCGCAACAAAAACCATCAAAGTCGCCAACACAGGGGATCGCCCTATTCAGGTCGGCAGTCACTATCATTTCTATGAAACCAATTCCGGTCTGGAGTTTGACCGTGAAGCTGCACGTGGTTTCCGTCTTGATATCCCGGCAGGTACAGCGGTGCGCTTCGAGCCGGGGCAATCGCGCGAGGTTAATCTGGTGGCCTATGCAGGCAGCGGCGATATCTATGGCTTTAATGCAAAAATCAATGGACCGCTGGAGGGTTAAATCATGGCTTATGAAATCAATCGTTCTGAATATGCCGCCATGTATGGCCCGACCACAGGGGATCGTGTCCGTCTGGCTGACACCGACCTGTTGATCGAGGTGGAGAAGGATTTCACCACTTACGGTGAAGAAGTCAAATTCGGCGGCGGCAAGGTTATTCGTGATGGCATGGGCCAGTCGCAGGTGACGCGCGTAGGTGGGGCTGTGGATACGGTCATCACCAATGCGCTTATTCTGGATTACTGGGGGATCGTCAAGGCAGATATCGGCATTAAGGATGGCAAGATCGTTGGAATTGGCAAGGCCGGGAACCCGGATGTGCAGCCCGATGTTGATATCATTGTCGGTCCGGGTACCGAAGCCATTGCAGGTGAAGGACGCATCGTGACCGCAGGCGGCATTGACGCCCATATCCACTGGATTTGCCCGCAACAGATCGAAGATGCGCTTTATAGCGGGATTACGACCATGATGGGCGGCGGCACAGGACCTGCCGAAGGGACTTATGCCACCACTTGTACACCGGGTCCATGGCATATGGCGCGCATGATGCAGGCGGCCGAAGCCATGCCCGTTAATCTTGGGTTCTTCGGCAAAGGTAATGCCTCAAAACCCGACAGTCTGGTGGAACAGGTGAATGCTGGGGCCATAGGTCTCAAGCTGCATGAAGATTGGGGCACGACACCGTCTGCGATTGATACCTGTTTGTCAGTGGCTGATGACATGGACGTTCAGGTTGCTATTCACACCGACACACTGAACGAGTCCGGCTTTGTGGAACATACGGCTGCTGCAATCAACGGGCGCACCATCCACACCTTCCACACCGAAGGGGCCGGTGGCGGGCACGCGCCTGACATTATTAAACTGTGTGGCGAAGCAAATGTGCTGCCGTCTTCGACCAACCCGACACGCCCCTTTACCATCAATACTATTGATGAGCATCTCGACATGCTGATGGTCTGCCACCACTTAGATAGCAATATCCCGGAAGATGTGGCTTTTGCGGAAAGCCGCATTCGTCGTGAAACCATCGCAGCGGAAGATATTCTGCATGATCTCGGTGCATTCTCCATGATTTCATCCGACAGTCAGGCCATGGGCCGTGTGGGCGAAGTCATCACACGCACCTGGCAGACAGCGGATAAGATGAAGAAGCAACGCGGTTGCCTCTCCGGTGATGGCGCAGGCAACGATAACTTCCGCGCCAAACGCTATATCGCTAAATACACCATCAACCCGGCGGTGACCCATGGGATCTCGGATCATGTGGGATCGATTGAAGTGGGCAAACTTGCGGATCTGGTGTTCTGGAAACCTATGTTTTTTGGTGTAAAACCGGATATCATCCTGAAGTGCGGCACTATTGTTGGCGCGGCCATGGGCGATCCGAATGCATCAATCCCGACGCCACAACCTGTTCATTATCGCCCCATGTTTGGCAGCTTTGGCAAATCCCTGACCAATTCAGCCGTGACCTTTGCGTCGCAAGCAGCGGTAGATGCGGATATCGCTTCGGCTATTGGTTTGAAAAAGCAGGTCCTGCCTGTTGCCAATTGCCGCAATATTTCCAAGGCGGATATGAAGCTCAATGATTACGCACCTGAAGTCACAGTGGATACGGAAACCTACGAAGTAAAAGCAGATGGGGAAGTGCTGACCTGTCAGCCCGCCACCGAAGTGCCTATGGCTCAGCGGTATTTTCTGTTTTGATTGGATGGGAATACAAAAACCAAACTGTCATCCCGGATTTATTCCGGGACAACCTGAATATGCAAACTCGGTTTTGATCGTTTTTGCTTCAACGGATTGTCCCGCAATATGTGCGGGATGACAGTTTTGGAAAAAGGAATTTAAAATGAAACGTGCAACCATTCACCATGCAAGCCCGGATGCGACCGTTCTGCCCGTCATTTCAACAGTGACGCTGGCTTATGATGATCGTCATCGTCGCCGTATTAAAATGACAGCAGATAATGGCGAAGACTTCCTGTTGGATCTTGCCCAAGCCACCTATCTGGCAGAAGGGGATTTGCTGGAACTGGAAGATGGCAAAACCATTATGGTGAAAGCGGCGCTGGAAGATGTGCTGGAGGTAACACCCAAAGATATCGAGGCCACTGCCCGCATCGCCTGGCATATCGGTAATCGCCATATGCCGATTCAGATTTTGGCAGATGGTAAAATGCGCCTGCGTTATGACCATGTGCTTGAGCATATGATCGAAGTATTGGGTGGGGCGTGTGAAAAGAAAACGGCGGCCTTTGCCCCGGAACCGGGGGCTTATAAAGCTGGCGGGGGACACGGGCATGCTCACCACTAATGGTCTCCTGCGTCTGATGACTTATTTGTCGCCCAGCTTTCCCGTGGGGGCCTACACTTATTCTCACGGCGTGGAATTTGCCATCGAAGACGGGTTGGTGACGTCTGGTGAAACTTTACAGAACTGGACGGAAGGGGCGTTGCTGTTTGGCGCAGGTCATACGGACGGCATGTTTTTTTGCCGCGCCTGGGAGCTGGCCGATCAGGGCGATCTTGACGGGTTGGCAGAGCTGAACAGTTATGCCAACGCCATGCGACCCACATCTGAAATGACGCTGGAAGGTGAAGCGCAGGGCCGGGCCTTTCTGACTATTTTGTTAGACGTCATGCCGTCACCTGAACTGGAACAGTTTGCATCTTTGTTGAAAGAACAAGATCAACTGGCGGCTTACCCGGTGATCGTCGGCGCGGTGGCTGCTTTTCAGGATATTGACTGTCAGCCTGCTCTTGTCGCCTACCTGCATGCCTTTGCGGCCAACCTGATTTCTGCGGGCGTTCGTCTTGTGCCCTTGGGGCAGACTGCGGGGCAAAAAGCTTTGATGGGGTTGGAAGGGGCCGTTGAAGAAGCCGCTACCTCTGCCCTTAAGACCGATTTTAAAGATATTGGATCCAGTGCGCCTGTGATCGACTGGACATCCATGCAACATGAAACACAATATACGAGGTTATTCAGATCATGAGCACATCACCTTTTCGCGTCGGTGTCGGCGGGCCTGTCGGTTCCGGTAAAACTGCTTTGCTGGAAGCGCTGTGTAAAGAAATGTGGGGCACGTATGATATTGCTGCCATTACCAATGACATCTTCACCAAGGAAGACCAGCGTATCCTGACCGAAACGGGTGCGTTGCCTGCCGAACGGATTGCAGGGGTGGAAACAGGCGGTTGTCCGCATACGGCCATTCGCGAAGATGCATCAATCAATTTGGCGGCCATTGAAGATATGTGTGATAAATTTCCCAACCTGGATGTGATCTTTGTGGAATCCGGTGGGGATAATCTGGCTGCGACCTTTTCACCAGAGCTTGCAGACATCACGATTTATGTGATTGACGTGTCTGCGGGTGAAAAAATTCCCCGTAAAGGCGGACCCGGTATTACACGTTCCGATCTGTTGATTATCAACAAGACAGACCTCGCACCGCTTGTAGGTGCAAATCTGGATGTTATGGAGTCTGATAGTAAGCGTATGCGCGGGACTCGGCCTTTCTTGTTTTCGAATCTTAAGGCAGGACAAGGCGTTAAAGAGATTGTCGAGTTTATATTAGAATCTGGCGGTGTTCAAAAAATTGCCTGAAATGCACGTTAATTGGGCAATTTTGTTATATAATTATTATAATCATGAAACTTTTGGTAATAATAGTAGGTGTTGCTCTTAACTATAGAAATATAATACTTTTGCGCACTGGTAATACCCCTATTTAATCCCTACCTTTTTTATACGTACTCTCACGTATCACCAGAAGGGCGTTACGTGTTTTGTAACTCAAGCACGGGGAAAGATAGACATGGCAGATGAACCAATGGACGGTGGCATGCCACCGGAAGGCGATCCTTTAGCCGATGCAGCTGGCGCAGCGTTTAAAGAAGCGATGGATGGGGGCGCTAGTCCTGAAGAAGCTTTAGGGGCCGCAATGGACGCCGCAGCAGGCGTGGCAGAAGAAATGGGCATGCCGCAAGAAGAATTCGAAGCGGGTGCAGCAGATTTTGAAGCTGCTTTTAATCAGACATTAGAAGGTGGTGGATCACCGGAAGAAGCCTTTAGTGCAGGCATGGACGCTGTTGCACCGGATGGGCCACCACCAGGCGAAGGTGATATGCCTCCGCCGGAAGGCGATATGCCTCCGCCGGAAGGCGATATGCCTCCGCCGGAAGGCGATATGCCACCGCCGGAAGGCGATATGCCACCGCCGGAAGGCGATATGCCACCGCCGGAAGGCGATATGCCACCGCCGGCAGGCGAGCTGCCACCGCCGGAAGGTGGCATGCCTCCTCCGGAAGGTGGTATGCCACCGCCGGAAGGCGGTATGCCTCCTCCGGAAGGAGATATGCCTCCGCCGGAAGGGGATATGCCTCCGCCGGAAGGGGATATGCCTCCGCCGGAAGGGGATATGCCTCCGCCGGAAGGGGATATGCCTCCGCCGGAAGGCGATATGCCACCGCCGGAAGGCGATATGCCACCGCCGGAAGGCGATATGCCACCGCCGGAAGGCGATATGCCACCGCCGGAAGGTGGTATGCCTCCTCCGGAAGGTGATATGCCTCCGCCAGAAGGTGGTATGCCACCGCCGGAAGGCGATATGCCACCGCCGGAAGGCGATATGCCACCGCCGGAAGGCGATATGCCTCCGCCAGAAGGCGACATGCCTCCACCTGAAGGCGACATGCCACCGCCAGAGGGCGACATGCCTCCACCGGAAGGTGACACAGGCGGATGGGGTGACGGCAACGCTGCTCTGGGTCCGGATGATGGTGATGTACCTGTCTTTGATGCACCGCCGCCAGATGATGGTTCTGCACCACCTGCAGGTGATCCGTTTGCGGCTGCACCACCGCCGCCACCAGAAGGTGATATGCCACCGCCGGAAGATCCTGCGATGGCGGCCATGGATGATGCGATGGGCGCAGCGCATGACGAGCATATGACAGATGGTGCACCAGAAGGTGACATGCCACCACCAGAAGGCGGCATGGATGGCGGCGATATGCCACCACCACCTGAAGGCGATGACACAGACGTCGTTTAAAACAGCAAAGGGAGAACTTGTAATGAGTTCTCCCTTTTCTTACCTGCTTGATATAGCTACAATAATACCAATAACTTCAAACGGGTCTTTTGAGGGAATATGCACACTGCATTAAAGAGTATGGTCCTTGCTGCACGGCAACGGGGCATAGATCTTAACGTCGATACATTGGTTCATACTTTCAATATTCAGGAAGATGAAGCCGATAACGAAACGCTTGTCCGTATTGCACAGGAAAATGGGCTGACGGCTAAGATTGCCAATCTTTCCATTGATAAACTGAACAAGGTGAAAGACGCATTCCCCATTGTGATGCGTCTGCGCAATGGACGCTGTGTGATCCTGAGCGCGCTGGATTTTGAAGAAGGGTCAGATAAAGTCGCGGGCGTTAAAATTATCGATCCTTCTGCCGCGACGCCAGAAATTGAGACCGTTGAAAAATCGACCTTCCTGAAATATTGGGGCGGGGAAGCCATCCTTATCAAACGTAAATACGATATGATGGATGAAGACCGCCCGTTTGATTTTTCCTGGCTGATGGCCGGTTATTTCCGCCATAAATCCCTGATGGGACAATTGGTGGTGATTTCTTTGATCCTGCATGTCTTTGCGGTGTTGCCTGCCGTCTTTATCATGATCGTGCTGGATAAGGTGGTGAACTTTGAAGCAACCTCCACCCTTTATGTCATAACATCAGGCATTATTCTTGCCTATGTGTTTAATGGGTTTCTGGGTTATCTGCGCCAATATATCGTGCTGTTTGCATCCGGCAAAGTGGATGTGCGGCTGAATGCCAAGCTCTTTTCCAAGCTGCTTGATCTACCGCTGACTTATTTTCAGAAACGATCAATCCCGGAAGTTTCAAAGACCCTGCAGCAAACCATTTCCCTGCGACAAGCCCTGACCGGGCGCTTCTTTGGCGCGGTTTTGGATGCAACTTCCCTGCTGGTCTTTGTCCCGATCCTGTTTATGTACAGCCCACTTTTGTGTGGTGTGGTGATTTTGTTCTCACTGGCGATTTCTGCCAATGTAATCATTGCTTCCAAACTGCAAAAACGCCGTTTGCAACGCGCCAGTAGTGCCGATGGCCGCAAGCAGTCAATCCTGATGGATTCCATTACCGGGATTGAAACCATCAAGACCCTGGCTTTGGAGCCTGTGCAAAAGAAAAACTGGGAAGATGCAATCTCTGAACATACGGTTGCGCATTTAAAGCTTGGCAGTTCCAACGCCATTACCCAGAATATTGGCTCCACACTCCAGCAACTGATGACCGTTGCGGTGATTTTTATCGGGGTACAGCTCGTCTTTGCTGGTGAGCTTAGCGCGGGTGTTTTGATCGGTGTGAACATGTTGGCGGGTAAAGTGACCGGGCCCCTGGTGCAGCTGGTTACTCTTGTCACGGACGTTGAAAAAGTAACCCGTGCAGTGGATAGCATTGGATCTGTTATGAATACTCGCGGCGAGATGCGTCGCCGTGGTGCGGTGCCGGACTTTTTGGGTAATGTTTCTTTCCATAATGTTTCCTTTGGCTATGAAGATGCAGCCAAATCTCTCAGTGATGTCACTTTTAACATTCAACCTCGTCAAAAAGTGGCCATTGTTGGACCAACAGGGTCAGGTAAAACAACGATCTCTCGCTTGATTCAGGGGATTGTTCGACCGCAGGCAGGGAGTGTGGAAATCGATGGGCAGGATGTGCGCCTGATTGATCTGCCGCACCTGCGCTATAATGTTTGCTGTGTGACCCAGACCCCGCATTTTTTCCGTGGGACCATTCGCGATAATATTATGCAGCCTTATCCTGGTTGCGGTGCTGCCCGTGTGTCCTGGGCAGCGGAACTTGTTGGTTTGGATGTAGATGTAGATCAGCTGCCCGAAGGTTTTGAGACAGAGATTGAAGAAGGTGGTGTTAACTTGTCAGATGGTGTGCGTCACAAGATTGCGTTGGCGCGCGCTTTGATCCGCAACCCTCGTGTTCTGATTTTGGACGAAGCACTCGCGCATTTTGATCTGGATACGGAAACCGAAGTGCGCAAAAAAATGCCGGATATTGCCGCCGGGCGAACTCTGATCCTGATTGCACACCGGATTTCCCATGCCCGTGAATGTGATCAGATCTTGGTGATGGATGATGGCAAGCTGGTGGAAAGCGGAAACCATGATGATCTGATCAAAAACGACGGCACCTACGCTGCCATGTGGAGGCGTGAACTGCATTTGGTCGGGGCGGAGCAAAAGCCAACCCAGCCTGCCAAACGCGGATGGGGGGCACGTAGACGTGCTGCGCAACCGACAACAACAAGCAAGGGAGACGCCTGATGAATACGCCTAATTCTCTCCCTGAAAATGAAAGACGCTATGCGGCCGGGGACTTTATCTTCCAGGAAGGTGAAGTCGGAAGCTATGCCTATGTAATTGTCTCTGGCGAAGTGGAAGTCTGCAAGCTGTCCGGCGGGAAGTTTATTACCCTTAAGAAGCTGGAAGAAGGCACCCTCTTTGGGGAAATGGCCCTGATTGACAAGTCGCCCAGAAGTGCTTCAGCCCGTGCAGCAACAGATGTGATTGTGCGTGAAATTGATGAACAGGCACTGATGAACCACATCAAGAAAACGCCTGAAGTTGCCATGAACATGATGTACCGTCTGGCAAGTTATGTGCGCACGTCTAACAAAAGCCTGGAAGGCAGTTCTTTTTCCAATGACCCAGACGACACGGTGGAAGCCGCCAAAACTCAGGAAAAACAATCCTGGCGTCTTTGGAAACCGGATGATGAAGCTATCGTGGATGAGTTCAGATCGGGCGCTGAAGCCGTGGAGCATCAAGGGCTGCCTCGTGTTATCAGTATGTCCTTTTTGGGTATTCTCGGTGTCTTTATCGGCTTTATTGTCTGGGCGAGCCTGTCTGTGATTGATACCACGGTTTCTGCTCGTGGTCGTCTGACCACCACAGTGCCGACCATTGAAGTTCAATCGACTGGTAGCGCCATGGTGAAAACGGTTCATAGCACCGTCGGTAAGGCGGTGACGAAAGGCGAGGTGCTGGTCACGCTGGATGCGACCTTTGCCCAGTCTGATCTCACCCGCGCAGAACAGGAGGTTGACCTTCTGGATGCCGAAATATTCCGTCTGCAGGCGGAGATGAACCAGTTGGGTGTGGAAATTGCCGACGATATTCCAAGCGCGATTCAGCGTGATATTTATCTCAATCGTCAGGAAGAATATAAGTCACGTATCACGTCCTTTGATCAGGATGCGAAAAATGCGTCTTCCAAGCTTTATTCTGCGCGCAGCGATGCGGCTTTGGCAGAACAGCAACTGAAAATCAAAAGACAGCTGGAAGCGGCGCGTAAAAAACTGTTTGATAAGAAGATCGGCTCAGAAGTTAATTATCTGCAGGCGCGTAATGAACGACTGATTGCGGAACGAGAGCTTTCCGAGCTCAAGAACTCGATGAACACGTTGCGTGGTGAGATCAATTCTCTGAAAGCCAAGAAACAAGCGTTTGTCAGCGAATGGTTCTCTGGCATTGGTAAAGAGCTTTCCGAAGCGACGAGTGAGCGTGACGGCAAGACGGAAAGCCTTGTCAAGTTACGTCGTCAGCGTGAAAATATCGAAATTCTAGCACCGGCTGATGGGGTGATCATTGCCCTTGAAAACCTCTATGAAGGCGGCGTGGTGAAAGAAGGTGCGACCGTCATGACGCTGGTGCCGAGTAATGTGCCGCTGAATGTGGAGATCGACATTGATCCGCGTGACATCAGTAACCTCTTCCCGGGGGCTGAAATGTCGGTCAAGCTGGATGCCATTCCCTATCAAAAACATGGTGATCTGGAAGGCGAAATTACCTTTATTTCCGAAGATACGGTCGATGAATCGCTGACCGGGGATAAGGGGACTTTTTATCGTATCCACGCAGAAATTCAGGCCAACAACCTGCATGACCTGCCGGAAGATTTCCGACTGGTGCCGGGGATGTTGCTGACGGGTGACATTCGTGTCGGGCGTCGTCGTCTGATCACATATTTCATCTATCCGGTGATCAGGACCATTGAAACCAGCTTTACAGAACCCTCTTAATTGCTTTTTTTGGGGGTTTTCTGTCTTTCAATTGTGCGTAGAAGATCATTTTTGGGGTCTGTTGAAACGTGAGGAATTGTGCTGCGTTTCAAGGTTGAATAACTTTATGATTTTGTCTCGGCATTGTGCTAATTGTTTGAAATTCAACGAAAATTAGAAATAATATGAAGCAGCGCAAGTTTACAAAAGAAGGAAGAACAGGCATTTTTTGTCCTTTTACAACGGGATAAAAAAGAATGTTTGAGCAGGTGAGGGAACAGTTTCTGCAAAATTGTCGTAGAAAAGAACTCTCAGCCCATACGCTGCGTGCTTATGAACGCGATCTTGCGAAGTTTCAGGCCTTTTGTTTAAGACGCGATGTGGCAGTGGAGGCCCTTGAAGCCTCGCACATCAAAGACTGGGTGGACGATCTGCAACAGGCAGGTCTGTCAGCTTCCAGTCGGCGGCGACACCTGGCTTGCGTGAAAGTTTTTTGCCGCTGGCTGGAAGAAGAAGGGGTGATTGAGGTGACGCCTTTTCATGGACTTAAATTGTCGATCAAGCTGCCTAAACGTCTACCAAGAAACATCGGCCAGAACCATCTCAAACAGGTTTTTGGTGCCTTGGATCGCACGGACCCAGCCCATAGTATGGATCGCCAAACCCTGCGCCTTGCGCTCGAACTGTTGATCGCCACGGGTATGCGCATTAGCGAGCTTTGCAACATCAAGCTGGAAGATATCGATTTTGGCGCCTGCACCATCCGGGTCTCCGGCAAAG
The DNA here is from genome assembly GCF_033100395.1 of Terasakiella sediminum. Lineage (NCBI taxonomy): Bacteria > Pseudomonadati > Pseudomonadota > Alphaproteobacteria > Rhodospirillales > Terasakiellaceae > Terasakiella > Terasakiella sediminum. The sequence goes on from NZ_JAWLVJ010000008.1 coordinate 135,095, forward strand.
GCGCCAGGGAACGCACCGCCTTCATCCTGAGCGATGAGCTGCAGGGCCTGCTGGATTTTTACCTGACCCGCCGAGACAAAATTCCCCAAGTGTCCGCCAGATTACTGGTCACCGCAAACGGCAATGGTGTGAGGCCTGACTATATCCGCCGCAAACTCCACCAGTTCACCAAAGAAATCGGCCTCACCCAACGCCTCACCCCCCACATGTTCCGCCACAGCGCCGCAACCCTCCTGTTAGAAAACGGCGTAGACATCCGCTTCGTCCAGAGATTGTTGGGTCATGCGAGTTTATCGACGACAGAGATTTACACCCATGTGTCTGAGAACAGCCTTAAAGCTGCATTGCTGGATGGAAATGTAAGGGAGGGATTGAAGAAGACGTCATAACTACGAATTATGAATCAGATTGATTTAAATAGAACATGGAAGTTTGAAGGAAAAAAAGTCCATTGGAGTAATTGGGAAAAACAGTTGGTTTCAAGAATATTAGAAAGATATTTTGACCAAGAAGCAATTACTTTAAATTTCCCTGATGAACAACGGACTATAGGTAGAGGAAAACCTGCATTTAAAATTACGCCACCCAAATTAAGCTCCCTAATTAGAATTATAATAGATCCTGATTATTATGGATGTGAAGAATATATAAATGGAAATTGGTCTTGCGAGGACCAAGCGTTGTCTGATTTTATTATCTTTGTATCAACTAAATCAAAATTTAATAATGGTTTTGGACAAAAATTATTCTCAGTGCTCGCAAAGCCAATATTTTATCTTAGCCAAAGCCTATATCAAAAATCATCTAAATTAAAAGTAAGGCACCATTACAACTTCGTAGATAAGTTCTATGAGTTAGTTATTGGTCAAAGCATGCTCTATTCATGTGCTTTTTTTAAAAATCAAAATATGACATTAGATGAAGCACAACAATATAAGTTAGAAACAATTATTAAGCGGCTTGAGATACCAAAAAGTTATAATGCACAGATTTTAGATATTGGTTGCGGATGGGGGGCGACAGCTATCAAGATTGCGGAAGAAACTAAAGCAACAATCACTGGAATTTCTATTGCAAAACATCAGATCAAATATGCGAATGAATGGAAGGAAAAATTAGATAAAGACATATCTGATAGATTAAACTTTCAAGAGCAAGATTTTCGAAACTACGTTATGAGTAAAGAAAAATGTTTTGATCGAATATGCAGCGTGGGAATGCTAGAGCACGTTGGAAAATTGGGATATTCGGACTATTTCAAAAACATTAGCCGATTATTAAAAAATGATGGAATAGCACTTATACACAGTATGGTTACCCATGAACCGAACTTGCCTCATAAATGGATTGATAAGCATATTTTTCCTAACGGGTACATTCCGGAAGTAGCTGAGATATTATCTGCCGCAGCAAAGAACGGCTTACAACCTTATGCGGTACATATTCACAATGGTGAAAATTATATCCAAACATTAAAATCGTGGGATGCCAACCTCATAGAAAAATTTGATTCTTGTTACTCACTTGTAGAAGAGAAGTTACTGCAAGACCTTGAACCAAATGATGAGCAGTTTGACCCCGAAACCCTTGATGATCTTGTTAAACGAAATCTACGAATTTGGCATCTTTATTTATCAAGTTTCCAGACAGTATTTCATCGCCATATTCGGTCAAACGATGTATGCCAGTTCGTTTTCAAAAAAATGACACATCATGATTTAAAAAATAAATCATAAACTAAGAGAACTGAAAGAGCGGAAAAAAACTGCAATGCAAAAGTTCCTGATACTTTTGCTGCTCGTTTTTTACACATAACAATTCTCTTTGCTTCATGATTGTCCTTTCTCCATTCCCTTCCTGCTAACTGATCAGGGAGAATCATTGCTCTCTCAGCTTTTCTGTCTGCATCGTTGCAGTTTGAAAAGTTCGCCGATAAAAACATAATACATTTAGCAATCACGTTAATTATAAGAAGTATAAGGACAATCAGAAAAAGAAGGATCGTTGGCATAAATACTGTGCCAGTTAGGAATAATTGCCCGCAAACAGTAAAATCAAAAAATTCAATTCCGTGATCCGTTACATTTTTTACGATGGCATATGGTTTAAAAACAGTTTCTAGCGAAAATATAGTATCAAAATTTGGGCCCTCAACACCATGAACTGACATTGGATAAAGAGAGTTTGAAACTAATTGAGAACCTATAAAGCAGGTCGTTGCAATTATGCCATCCCATACAATTCTTCCTGCTGCGTTAAGATTGTTCTTTCTTAGAAAATGTGATCTCGCATAAGAAAAATTTGACAAAGTAAATGCTAGTGAAATTGTATCTGTCACGACATTTATTGATATCAGTATTGAAGAGAAAAAGACTCTTTCTTTCCAATCCTGAAGAAACTCCAAAGGCACCAATTTACCAGATGAAATTAAACTAGGGTCTACAGCTCTAGTAAAGAACAAGATCATTGCAGTGTAACAACCGTAAATCAAGAATAGGAAGAGAGCAACTCGACAGATATTCTTGATAATCATTGTTTCCCCAAAGGGGGTGGCCATTAAATCTCTTGGCGTAACTGTATATGTAAAATGCGGAAATTTAGAAAACTTAATTAGTGCTATTTGAGCAATTTTTATAACAAGTGGCGTTATTCGCTGCCAACGAGATTTATCAAATAAATTATCTGCTGAGGATTGGAATCTTTTCCAAAATCCTCCTAAAAGAAGAATGCTGCTTAAAACCAATAATAAATAAAAGAGTTCAGCGCCTTTATCGATCATCATAATTCGTAGTTATCACATCTAATTACATTCTAAACTTGATAACATACTATTATGTGAATTCTTAAGGTGCAATAATTTTTAGTTGTGTTTGGAGCGATAAGTCACGTAAGTACGGTGTGTGATAACAAAAAAACTACTCATATTGAATGAGCAGGGACTTTCTTGAATCTGAAACTTAGTATTTACCGCTCTACATTCAGCCTGATTGCCACAGACAACCCGTGCGCATCCAGCCCTTCTTCCTTGGCCAGTGTCACCGCAGCTGGACCAATATTATTCAAACTTGCCGCATCACACTGAATAAGGCTGTTGCGTTTCATGAAGTTGAGCACACCAAGGCCCGAGGAGAAGCGCGCAGAGCGCGCGGTGGGCAGGACGTGGTTGGGGCCTGCGACATAATCGCCGATGGCTTCTGGGGTGTAGCGCCCCATGAAGACGGCACCGGCGTTGCGGATTTGCTGTTCAAGCGCATCGGGGTTATCGACGGCCAGTTCCAGGTGTTCCGGGGCGATACGGTCTGTCAGTTGAACAGCTTCGACCCAGTCTTTGACCACGATGAAGGCGCCGTGGTCGTCCCAGCTTTTACGTGCAATATCGGCGCGAGGCAGCGTTTCCAGGTGAGCTTCGACCGCTTTTTCGACCGCTTCGGCGTAATCGGCATCATCCGTAATCAGGATGGATTGGGCGGCTGTATCGTGTTCTGCCTGACTTAAAAGATCAGCAGCAATCCATGCCGGATCATTTTTATTATCCGCAATGACCAGAATTTCAGAAGGGCCGGCGATCATATCAATGCCGACGGTGCCGAAGACCTGACGTTTCGCTGCGGCCACGAAAGCATTGCCCGGGCCAACGATGATATCAACCGGCTTGATGGTTTCAGTCCCGTAAGCCAGTGCGCCCACAGCCTGTGCCCCGCCAATGCGGTAAATTTCATCTACACCGGAAAGACGTGCAGCGGCCATGACCAGCGGGTTCAACACCCCATCCGGTGTGGGGACGACCATGACCAGACGGTCTACGCCCGCGACCTTGGCCGGGATGGCGTTCATCAGAACGGAGGATGGGTAGGCAGCTGTGCCGCCGGGGACATAAAGGCCTGCGGCCTGTACAGGTTTCCAACGATAGCCGAGACGCACGCCTGCTTCGTCTGTGTAGTCCAGATCTTCCGGCAGTTGCTTGGCATGGAAAGCCTTGATGCGGTCTGAGGCAACCTTTAGCGCGTCCATGGCGTCCTCAGAAACTTTAGCGATTTCCGCATCCATTTCATCTGCGGTGATGGCAAGCGCATCTGTAGAAATATCCATGCGGTCGAACTTGTTGGTATATTCGACCACGGCCTTATCACCGCGTTTTTTGACATCCATCAGGATATCTTCAACGATTTTGTTCACGTCCGGTGCATCTTCGCGTTTTGCAGAAAGGAGCGCAGTGAATTGGGCTTCGAAATCAGCCTGTGTGGTTTTAAGACGAAACGTCATTGACGGCCTCGCGGAATTTTTCGATCCAGTTTTTAATCTCTTCTGAGCGGGTCTTGAGCGCGGTGCGGTTGACCGCCAGACGCGATGTGATTTCACAAATCTGTTCGACCTCGACCAGCCCATTGGCTTTCAGTGTGGAGCCTGTGGAAACCAGATCGACAATGCGCGAACACAGACCCATGTTCGGGGCCAGTTCCATCGCACCGTTCAGTTTAATACATTCAGCCTGCACGCCGCGTTTTGCAAAATACTTGCTGGTGATGTTGGGGTATTTGGTCGCGACACGCACGTGGGACCAGCGGCTGGGATCATCGCCTTCAGACAGGTCTTTCGGTTCTGCCACGCAGATGCGGCAGTATCCGATATCCAGATCAAGCGGGGCGTAAATTTCCGGGTAGTCAAATTCCAGCAGAACATCACCGCCGCACACGCCGATTTGTGCGGCACCAAAAGCAACGAAGGTGGCAACATCAAACGAACGTACGCGCACAATCTCGATATGATCATGGTTGGTGGCGAATTTCAGCAGGCGGGATTTGGAATCAAAAAAGGCAGGCTCAGGTTCGATCCCGGCTTTTTGCACCAGGGGCATTACTTCTTCAAGAATGCGACCCTTGGGCAGAGCAATAACGAGTTTTTCTTGTTCAGACATGTGTCTTTATCCACTTATTCTGCGGGTGCGCCTTTTTCACGTTCAATAATCGCACCGCATGCTGAAAGTTTTTGTTCCAAAGCTTCATAACCCCGGTCCAAATGATAGACGCGGTTTACTATGGTTTCACCCTCTGCTGCAAGCCCTGCCAGCACCAAAGACATGGATGCACGCAAATCAGTTGCCATAACGGGGGCACCAGAGAGCTTTTCCACGCCCCGCACGATGGCAGAACGGCCATGGACGTTCACATCTGCGCCCATGCGTGACAGTTCCGGTACATGCATGAAGCGATTTTCAAAGATCGATTCGGTGATCATGGAAGCCCCATCAGCCAGCGTCATCATCACCATGATCTGGGCCTGCATGTCAGTGGGGAAGGCCGGATAAGGTTCGGTCATCACATCCACCCCTTTAAGCGGCCCATCGCGCCAGACACGGATGCCGTCTTCAACTTCTTCAAATTTGACACCGCATTTCATCATCATCTCAGCCACAGATTCGATCAGGTCCATGCGCGTGCCGGTCAGTGTGATGTCACCGCCCGTAATGGCGGCAGCCACCGCGTAAGACCCAGTCTCAATACGATCCGGCAGAACGGAATATTCAGCAGCATGGAGTTTTTCAACACCTTGAACACGCAAGGTATCGCTTCCGATGCCTTCGATCTTCGCGCCCATGGCAACCAAACAGTTGGCAAGATCGGTGATTTCCGGTTCGCGCGCTGAATTGGAAAGCACTGTTTCGCCCTTTGCCAAGGTGGCTGCCATTAACAGGTTTTCTGTCGCCCCAACCGAAACCATCGGGAAGGTAATGTGCGTGCCTTGCAGGCCTTCGGGGGCTTCGGCAACAATATAACCTTCTTTCAGATCAATTTTCGCGCCCATCTGTTCTAGGGCTGAGAGGTGAATATCAACCGGGCGGGTGCCAATGGCACAGCCACCGGGCAGGGACACTTTGCCTTTGCCGTAACGCGCCAGTAATGGACCTAACACCAGAACGGATGCGCGCATCTTGCGTACCACATCATAAGGGGCAACAGTCTTGCCCACATCATGGGCTGTCAGTTCAAACACACGACCGATATGTCCGCCGTTGGGCGCATGACCGTTCATGCCGACTTCCACGCCCAATTCTGCAAGCAGGTGTGTCATGGTGGTGATGTCCACCAGATGGGGCAGATTGGAAAGTGTCAGTGTTTCTTCGCTCAACAGGCACGCAGCCATGAGGGGCAGTGCAGCGTTTTTGGCACCGCCAATGCGGATGGACCCTCGTAGCGGAACGCCACCACGAATGTGAATTCTGTCCATTATTTTTGTTCCTTAAAGTTTCGGCAGGGTAACGCCGCGTTGACCCATATATTTGCCCTTGCGATCAGCGTAAGAGGTTTCGCACACTTCATCGGCTTTTAAGAAGATGAACTGGCAGGCGCCCTCATTGGCATAGATTTTCGCAGGCAGCGGGGTAGTGTTTGAAAATTCCAGCGTCACATGACCTTCCCATTCCGGTTCCAGCGGCGTGACATTTACGATGATGCCGCAACGCGCATAAGTGGATTTGCCCAGACAAATGACCAATGTGTCGCGTGGGATGCGGAAATATTCAACCGTATGGGCAAGCGCAAAGCTGTTGGGCGGAATGATGACGCAGTCCTGGTCCCGGGTGATGAAACAGTCATCATCAAAATTTTTGGGATCAACGGTCGCGGCATCAACGTTGGAGAAGATTTTAAAATCGCTGGAAACGCGCGCATCATAGCCATAGGAAGACAAGCCATAGGAAATGACACCGTCGCGGTTCAACCCATCGACAAACGGTTCAATCATCCCGTCTTTGAGTGCGCGTTCACGGATCCATTTATCAGGCAATACGGACATGTCGGGTCTTCCCCCAATTGATGCGAGTGTGTGAAATTTCGAAAGCTCTTTTAAAGCAATCTGCACAAAGGCTCAAGGGAAGAAAAGCAGGCGTTATTTTATGCCTCTTTCGGCTTGTCTTCTGCCGATGATTTACGCGCACGTGATTGGGTTTTGCGACGTTTCAGATTCGCACGCAAGGCTTCGGCCAGACGGTCCTGTTTTTTCTGCTTTTCATCGGCGCGCTGTTTGGTTTGATTTGGCATTTCTTTTGTCATGGCTATAATAGGTGCCTGATTGGGAAATTCGGGTCAAGAGAAAGTGCATTTTTGCAAAAAAAGAACTTGAACGATCCGAATGGCTATGCGATAAGCTGCGCCCACACAATCGTGATGTGCTGCCGTAGCTCAGGGGTAGAGCACTCCCTTGGTAAGGGAGAGGTCGGAAGTTCAAATCTTCTCGGCAGCACCATTTTTAAGCTCCTAAGGATAGTCCTTACGGGGCTATTTTTATATTTTAAATCAATGATTTGTTGGCGGGTTAAGCTTTCTCCTCTCTCCTCATTCCAAGGCGTGCTGAAAATTTAACTTGCGAATATTGACCGACTGCGGGGAATATTGCGGGGACTTCTGGGAGAGTGTCTATGACCGTCTACAAATAAAAGAACAAGTCCAGTCGGCCTTACGCATTTTGGGCCTTTCTGATATCCTTGGAGGATGAAGGCTGGAACGCAATCTTTAGTTAGTGTAAATGCGGGGTAAGACTCAAGTTGTTGTTTTCCTGAAGGTGCTATCATCGAAAAATGGTTGAATGACTCATTGGGTATAAAAAAGCAAGCAATCCGATTTTTTGTTTGCAAACAGGCTCAATAGTGGGCAAATGGCAGAGATAAAAGTTTTATGGATGAATGCTATGGCAAATAACAATGATCAAATTCCTGTGGAAATTCAGGAAGCTGTTCAGGATAAAGAGCTGGTTGTCGGTTGGGAAGAATGGTTGGAATTACCTGGTTTGGGGTTGCCAGCCGTAAAAGCAAAGGTCGATACGGGGGCTAAAACCTCATCGATCCACTCGTTTATGATTGAACCATACAAAGTTCGTGGTAAAGAGCGTGTACGTTTTGGTGTTCACCCCGTTCCAGAGCGTCCTGATATTACAGTATTCTGTTCTGCTGAATTGGTAGAGCAACGTGAAGTTACAAGTTCGAATGGCGAAACCGAACTCCGATATATCATTCGTACCCCTGTTAAAATTGGTGGTCAGGAATGGCCGATTGAAATTTCCCTGACAAACCGGGAGTCGATGCAATATCGCATGTTGTTTGGCCGAACCGCCCTTAAAGACAATATCATTGTTGATCCAAATTCATCCTGTGTTCAGGGTATTCTCTCACCTGACCTTTATGACAAGCTGCCACGCACTAAAGAGCACCGCAAAAACCTCAAAATTGCTTTACTGACCAGAGAGCCAGACAATTATTCATCTCGTCGATTGATTGAAGCTGCGGAAGCTAAAGACCATATGGTTGAGGTGATTAACACGACCAAGTGCTATATCAACATCACGTCTCACAGGCCAGAAATTCACTATAAAGGGAAGTCTCTGGAAAACTTTGATGTCGTGATTCCCCGGATTGGTGCTTCCATTACGTTTTATGGGACGGCTGTGGTTCGACAATTTGAGGCAATGGGGGTTTATAGTTTGAATTCAGGTGCGTCTATCACGGCTTCACGGGATAAACTCTATTCTCACCAGATTTTGGCCCGTGCAGGTATTGGCATGCCAAGCACAGGCTTTGCCAACTCAGCCAAGGCGACGGATGAACTGATTAAATTTGCTGGTGGTGCCCCGCTTGTTGTGAAGCTTCTGGAAGGTACACAAGGTAAAGGCGTTGTTCTGGCAGAAACCAAAAAAGCGGCTGAATCTGTTATTGATGCTTTCCAAGGACTAAAAGCGAATATTCTGGTCCAGGAGTTTGTAAAAGAAGCAGCGGGCACGGACATTCGATGTTTTGTTGTTGGGGGCAAGGTTGTTGCTGCTATGGAACGAAGAAGTACGGATGGTGATTTCCGGGCAAACTTGCACCAGGGCGGTAAAGCCAAACTCATTAAGCTGACCAGGGAGGAACGCGCCACTGCGGTGAAGGCTGCCAAGGTTCTTGGCCTTTCCATGGCTGGTGTTGATATTCTTCGTTCTGATGACGGACCGAAGGTGCTGGAAGTAAACTCTTCACCAGGGCTTCAAGGTATTGAAGAAGCAACCAAGAAAGATGTTGCGGGTATGATTGTTGAACATATCGAGAAGAATGCCCGTCCACCCAAAGTTTTTAAGCCGAAGCGATTGTAAATGATGCGAAAGCCGTTTGAAATTGGCGGTCATTTCATTGCCGCAGGTGAGAGAAAAACGATTGATATTTCAGTCGGTACATTCAGCAATCATATGCCGTCAAACATTCCTGTGCAGATTATTCATGGTCGCAGAGATGGACCGACACTGTTTGTCAGTGCGGTGGTACATGGGGATGAGATTATTGGCGTTGAAATCGTTCGCCGTTTGTTGGGTAGCCACAAATTAAGCCACATGAAGGGAACGCTGTTGTGCGTTCCTGTCGTTAATACTTTCGGCTTTGTCAGTCATTCGCGCTATTTGCCGGATCGTCGAGACTTAAACAGATGTTTTCCAGGGGCGGCGAATGGATCACTGGCAGGTCAGCTTGCCCATGTTTTTATGAAAGAGATTGTAGAAAGGTGTGATTACGGTATTGATCTGCACTCTGCAGCAACACATCGGGTCAATCTTCCTCAAATCCGTTTTAACAGTGGTTCTGAGGAGATAACAGAACTGGCGAGAGTTTTTGGTGCACCTGTCGCATTGGAAGCTCCTTTGCGGGAAAATTCATTGAGAGACGCAGCTGCAAAGGTCGGCGTGAATGTTCTACTATATGAATCCGGTGAAGCACTTCGTTTTGATGAATATGCTGTTCGAGTGGGGGTCCGCGGTATTCTAAACGTGATGGGCCATATTGGGATGATTGCTAAAAGTAAAAAGTCTCAACCTGCCAGGTCCATCATGTCTCAGAAAAGCAAATGGGTTCGTTCACCAATGGGCGGCATTTTCAGAGGTGTAAAATCAATTGGCGATGTGGTTAAAAAAGGTGATTTGCTTGGCTTTATTGCCGACCCATTTGGAAATAACGAAGAAGAAATTCTTTCAGAACTGACGGGGGTGATAATCGGCAGAACCAATCTGCCAATCGTGAATCCCGGTGATGCCTTGTTCCATATCGCGATTATCAAGAAGACGCAGTTGGCCGAAGAAAAACTTTCTAGCATGGAAGAAGATGTAGAAGCCGACCCCTTATTTGACGAAGATGAGATAATTTAAAAGAGAAAGTGATGGAGATGTTCTGGCGATTTCTGATTTTGATTGTGTTCTTTAGCATCGTATCTCCATCGATAGTTTTTGCAGATAATGTGAAGAACTTTCTGTCAGAAAAACAAAAAGAATTTCCTGAATGCGTTCGCGTCGTTCGCAATCAGCTTTTTATCATTCCGGAAGAAAACAGAATAGCGATGTTGCCCTATCTGTTTGAGGCATGTAAGTCGGGTCGGGCAATTGGTGAAAAACGGACCAAGAAGCTGTTTCAAAAGAAGAAAATTGATCCTGAGCAGTAGTTATCAGTTTGTGAATCTAAAATCTCCTGTATCATAAATCAGGATTACTTTTGATAGGCATTGCCCATGTCTGATTTTGCTTACGCTATTTCCCCGACAGGCGCGTCACGCCAGCTTATTTTTGATGATATTGACGTTGCTGCTCATGCTGGTGAAATCTTGTGGATTGATTTGGACCCACAAGACAAGGCGAATACCTCTCGCATTCTGGAACAGCTAAAACCAGACCTGTCTGTCACAGAAGCTTTAGGTCAATCATCACAGCGTCCGCGAATTGATGTCTTTGACGATCATGTCTATGTCAGCCTTCGCGATGTGAATTTAACCAAGTCCGCGACCCCGGAAGATATGGTGAATCTTCGGGCTGTTTTGTTTCACAATACTCTGGTCACTTTTCATACACGTGAGATGAAATCTGCTACAAGGCTACGATCTGATGTGAGTAAAGGGATTAAGGGGACAACGGTCTCTGGGCTGTTGGCCAGACTTATAAAACACATGAATGACCAACTTTCCAAAGAAGTGGAAGAACTTGCCGAAGAAATTACCGGAATAGAAGAAGTATCTGTCAGTGGAGACATTCAAGCCCAACAGGAACAGCTTTCTGAGTTACGTCGCACCTTGATCGGGTTCCAGAAATATCTTATTCCTCAATCCAGTGTTCTGCAGGAATTATGGGAAGCCAATGTCAAATGGCTGAAAAAGAAAGAACGTTCCCTGTTAAAGAACCAAGCTGAACGTATTAGCTCGATGGTCGGTGAACTTGAACACCTGCGGCAACGGGCTTCTGTCTTGCAGGAAGAAATTAAAAGTGCCCATTCAGAACAAATGAACAGCAGTATGTTCCGCCTTACACTTGTTGCGACCATCTTGTTGCCACTGAGTTTGTTTGCCGGATTGATGGGGGCCAACGTGGGCGGCATGCCCTTTGCCAATAGCCAATATGGGTTTTTATTTATTTGTCTGATGTCAGTGGGCGTTGGTGCCATCACCTTTGGCATAATGAAACTGTTGAAGTGGATATAGGAAATGCAGGAACTTCTAGACCAAATATCAGGCAATCAATTATTTGCATCCTTGGTATTTGTCGCGGCTATGTTGGTCCTGCGGTTTCTGTCAAACCGATGGGTTGATAGTCGGACGAAATTTGAAGCTGAAACCAAACGTCGCTTTAAGTCGAATGTCAAAAATGGATTGTTCTTTATCGTTCTTATTGCTCTGATTTTTGTCTGGGCACCATCACTTCGCACCTTTGCTTTGTCCTTAACCGCATTTGCCGTTGCGATCATACTGGCAACCAAGGAATTGATCCTTTGCGTAAGCGGCTATATCCTGAAATCAACAGGCGGTCTAATCCGGGTCGGTGACTGGATTGAAGTAAACGGATTACGAGGCGAAGTCGTCGATCAGGATATAATGACCACCACGTTGGAAGAACTTGGAACTCATGCGAAGCAGTACGAGTTCACAGGACGTACAATCATCATTCCCAACAGCATTTTTCTTGCCTCCACAGTGAAGAATGAGCGGTTCAATAAACGTTACACATACCATTCCTTCGACATCACGCTCCAACCGGAAGTCCCGACAGGTGAACTGAAAAAGCGTTTGATGACACAGCTTGCATCTGAGATCGAAGAGTTCAGTGAAGTTGCCAAACGTTACAAAGCCCTGATTGAGAAACGGGCAGACATTACCTTGCCTGAAAATTTCACAGATTGTCACGTAACCTTTCTCAAAGATGCCCATATCCAAATAGAGCTTACATGTTTTGTCCCTGTGAATGCAGCGATGCGGATTGAGAATGTCATAAAAGAATCTGCTGCTGATTACATTGCTGATTGGCATGCCAAAAAGAAAGAATAAGCCATGCACATGGACCCAGCTCTCCCTCTGTTTTTGACGATCCTACTGATTCTGCTGGGGATTTCTTTGATCGGGGTATTGAGTAAACAGCCCGTAATTATTGGTTATCTGATTGCCGGGATTGCTATCGGGCCTGCGGGTTTTGCTTTGGTCACTGACCCTGAAATGCTGACGCGGTTGGGGGCAATTGGTGTTGTCTTGTTGTTGTTTTTTATCGGGATGGAAATTTCACCTGCCAAGATCAAGTCAAATCTGTTGCTGGCCGGGATTGGAACTTTGGCCCAGATTACCATTACAGTTCTGGTTCTCGTCGGAATCGGGGAGATATTTGACTGGCCTTTAAACCGCAGCGTGCTGTTGGGTTTCGTTGTCGCGTTGAGCAGTACCGCTGTGATACTGAAATTGCTGGAAGACTGGGGGGAACTTCAATCCAAAACAGGGCAGGATGTGTTGGCAATTCTGTTGGCACAGGATGTTTTGGTTGTGCCTATGATCCTGATTGTCGGCTATTTGGCAGGTAGTGGCGAAGGAGAAAGTCATCTGGTTTTACAGGGCATCGGGGCAGTCATTCTTGTTGGTTTCGCAGTCTTTGTTGTGACCAAGAAGAATTTATCTCTGCCCTTTGGCAACATCATCCGCAAAAACCATGAATTGCAGGTCCTGATGGCTCTGTTCGTCTGTTTCGGCTTGGCCCTGATTTCCGGTCTGTTTGAACTTTCAACCGCATTGGGTGCCTTTGTAGGCGGCATGTTTATTCATGCAACCAAAGACACCAATTGGGTGGAACACAGTCTCCTTGGCTTTAAGGTGATCTTTATTGCCATGTTTTTTGTATCAGTGGGGCTGCTGGTTGATATTCCATTCTTCATTGCAAATGCGGGAACGGTCTTGGGGGTGGCTTTCCTGGCGCTGTTCCTTAATACGGCTTTGAATACCTTTATTCTGAGACTGTTTAAACGCTCTTGGAAAGATAGTCTCTATGGTGGTGCATTGCTGGCCCAGATCGGGGAATTCAGCTTTGTACTTGGCGAATTGGGTTTTAAAAGTGGTGTAATTAATACTTTCGGTAATCAACTTGTCACCCTGATTATTGCCTGTACACTTTTGGCAAGTCCGGCTTGGATCATTGGTGTAAAATATCTATCGGAAAGATATTGTCCTGATGTTAGTCCTCATTTGTCGGCAAGTGAAGAATAGCTTCGCAACCTTCATCAACATCATTGAAATAGACATCGCCCCCAATGCTATGGGCAATCGCTTTCGCAATTGTAAGACCTAGCCCAATACCAGCTACAGCATTTCTAGATGCAATGATGACACAAGTTGTCGTTGCACTTTCCATAAATCATGGTTGTTATGACGGACAATAGCCGCCTTGAGACGTTCTGGAGATGAGAATTATTATCTCTTACAAAATGAAGGGTGACTGGTACATTTTGGACGTACCAGTCAAAGCCTCTGTTAGTGAGAAGTAATATCGAAATGATCTGCATTTCGAGCCGTCATCTCAGTTTCACCAGCATTGCTTGTGATGGCACTGTCAAAGTCACTGGACGCAAGGCGTTTCCGCATTTTGACACCATCCGTATGCTCTGGGATGAGGACAAGCGGGTCAGTACATTCGCTGTACCCGTTTTCAGACAAAAGATGTCGTACAGAGTCGTTTTCATATTGAATTTCAATTCCGATCTGGGATGCACCAATTTGAACGGCGTCCATTTCAGCCCAGTTCAAAAGAGTTTCACCAATCCCCTGATTTCTGTGAACAGGATGGACACACAGAGCATTGACGGTTGCTGTTTTCATATTAGGCGAAAACACTGTCAAGGCGTAGCCGATGACGCGATCATTCAGCTTGGCAACAATGCACCGCGCGACTTGCGCCTGGAAAAAACGTTTCAGCAGTTTGCGGTAACTTTTCTTTCTTCCAAAGCACAGGTCTTCGAGCATGAGCAGGTCACCGATGTCATCGGTTGCAGCATGTTGATATTGAATAGAAACGATCTGTGTCATTTCCATAAATCCTTACAAGATAAATAATGGATGTGCGGCATCTTCCGTGTCGCGGAAGAGTTGGCAGGTCAGTGGTTTGGGCTCACCAAATCGGGTCGGGATGAAGTGTCCTTTTGCTTCTTGAACGGGGGGCAAAAATTCTACAGAAGCGGCATTCGAGATCACACCTTTTGAAGCCAGTTCAGATTTGAGATCAAAGTTTTCATTTTCCAGATGGCTTAAGCGATCCATCATCTCAAAAACAGAATAGGATAAACAATTGAATTGATGAGAGAGCTCAGCCAGCTGGGTCTTAAGTTCTGTGATTTCATCATTTTGTAGGTCGGTTCGACGAAAGCAGACAAGGTTTGCCGCTAGGTTTTGTTGATTGAATGTATCCAGCTTCTGCGCACCACGTTGATAAAGTGCGCGTGAAGCGTCTTCATCGCTCCATACGGTGCGTACGACTACTGGTAAAAGGGCAAAAATTTCTGAGTTTGTCAAAGGGCGACAGAGGCGTGTCCAAATCAACATATCAGAATAACTTCGACCACATTTGAATTTTGAATCCGCGTGGATTTGCGCAATAACGGCGGTTGTGAAGTCGTTTGATTTTGTAATTGAAGACATTTCGACACCTTTAGGGGAGGTGTGAGCGACCCATTTTCTAAGCCGCCCACGGTTTTCATGTTTTGTTGAAAAGGTTGCTATTTTTCGACAACCAGTCTGCCTTGACTGATGATGACAGTTGAGTCTTCATCTGCTGATACTGGTGGTTCGAATGAATCTACCAATTGCACAGTACAGCGTTTGCAAAAGGCCATCAGATCTGATCCAGCTTCAACAGTCAGCTCCATTTCACCGTCTACAAGGATGGCATATGGGATTTCGTCTTCGTTGATTAAATCTGCTGCATTCGCAGAAATGGCTCCAAACATCATTGCAACACCAAGAGCCATTGCAGACAAACCAGTCTTCATTCATTTCTCCATTTAAGAAGGCCCATTATTGGGCTGTATCTCCATTTACTGCTTCTAAAATTGTTTTGAAAAGCGAATAATATTGAAGGTTCACTTCGAAAAAATCGAATTTAAAGAATGGCTATTCTTCTTCAAGGCTGGCGACGTGCTGTAAGCCTTCCAAGGCTTTTTCAAAACGGGAGCTGTCGTCATTTTCCATATAGACCGTATAGACGGCTCTACCGAAAACAGGTGTTTTATCAATGATATGCAGCCGCTCGTCGGCAACAAATGGCCGAACCATACGCATGGGCAGGTATGCTGATCCGCCATTTGTCAGAAGATATTGTAGGGCAAGGGGACCATAATTTGTTGCAACAGGCGACATATCACTGGTTGGAAATTCAGATGCGTGATCCATTTTGTATTCCGGTCCCCAGTCTACATAGATGTAGTTCTTATCATCTGGACCATATTTTTGAACGGAATCGGAAACCAGAACCAAACGTTCTTCCATCAGTTTTTCAATTACCAAACCGCTACGGTTTTGTGGCGTGTAGGTAATGACGAGATCAAGCAATCCATTGACCAACTGCTGCATTAACCATTCCGATGATCCAACATCAGCGAGAATGGCATAATCCGGCACGGCCTTTTTCATCCATGGCAACCACTTGACCATGAGACGTTCCCACAGTGTAAACTGCACCCCAACACTTAGCCGGGCTTCAAAAGAGGTAGGCAGCGCAACTTCCTGGCAGGCTTGTTCCCACGTCAGCAGCATCTTCTCTGCAAACGGTTTGAATTGTGCTCCTGCTGGTGTAAGCGTTGCCCCGGCTTTGGACCGAATAAACAAAGACTGCCCCAACAGGTCTTCCAGTTGCTTAACACGGGTGCTGATCGTGGATTGCGTCACATACAGCTGATCAGCCGCCTTGGCAAAGTTTCCAAGTTCGGTGATTGCAAGAAAGGTTTTCGCAAGTGTGATGTCCATGTGAGTACCGATGCAAGTTGGCCCAACTATCTAATCTAGCTTTACGTAGACAAAAGAACAAACAACTTATCATCATGAACGATCCTTGCTGCTGAGATATCCTTTTATGAGAAATGAATCTGGCGATGCTGCTTTTCATGTTTGCGGCATTTTTTTTCATACAGTCTCTGGCCGCAGCGGCAAGTTTGTGTCGCTGCTGGAGTGATGCTCATGATCTTGAAGACAATGGTCTCCATGATTGGCAGTTTATTCGGGTTTGGATGAAATTGTTGTAGGTTAGGATTTTAAAAATGTATTTACAATCCATTTTTAAATATGTATATAAAGTACATCTTTAATTTCTTCCAGAGGTTTCGGTTATGGAATATCTGTTTTTCGGGGTGAAAATGCTGGTGGTGGTCTGGTTTGCGGTGATGTTGACTTTCATCCATGATGCGCATCGTTGGTCAAAGGATCAGGAAGTGCAGAATGATGAAATGGGGCGGTCTATCCAAATGAGTGCCAAATTTGCTTTTCGCACAGGCCTGGTTGTTCTGTTTCTCTTCAGTGCGTTTCAGTTTTCTGATCATTTAACAACATGGTTGGGAGAAATCGTATGGCTATAGATTTATCAAAACGGTCTGGCAAGATTTTGCTGCCGTGGATTTTAATGTGGGTTTTGGCTCCGGCTCCGTTATATATTTGGGCCTTGCTGAAATTTATAATCTGAGGCATGTCACCATGCATTTGTCCAAATTCACCGATTACTCGCTGCGTGTCCTGATTTATCTGGCGACCAAACCCGATGAAATCAGCACCATTGATGAAATCTCCAAACGCTATGGTTTGTCCAAGGAACATTTGCGCAAGATCATTCATCATCTGGCGAAGGAAAACTGGATTGAAAGCCGGCGCGGACGTGGTGGTGGCGTGCTTCTGGCCCGCCCGGCACGTGATATTTCCATCGGGGAAGTGGTGCGCAGTGTGGAAGAAGGGTTTAACATCGCGGAATGTTTTGATCCCAACAAAAGCCAGTGTCAGATCGATGGTCTTTGCCGCCTGACGGGCATGCTGGGCGAGGCTTTGAACGCATTCCTCGCCGTGCTGGACCAATATACATTGGCCGATATCGTACAAAATCAGGATCAATTGCTGGCCCGCTTGGGGATTACCCTTGCCAAGCCTGAGAAAGAGTTACAATCATGAATATGAAATACATAAATTCAGCAGTTAGCGAAGAAGATATCAAAAACCTGGTTCATCATTTCTATGATTTGGTGCGTGCCGATGAAACATTGGGGCCTATCTTTGCTGAAAAGATCACGGATTGGCCGAAGCATCTGGGGATCATGTGTGACTTCTGGTCCTCCATTATTCTTAAGACCAATCGCTTTAATGGCCGTCCCATGTTGAAGCATCAGATGCTGGCAAAATCAGTAACACGCGCAGACTTTATCATCTGGTTGAAACTGTTTTATCAGGCTGTGGATGAGGTCTGCCCCGAAGCAGGCAAGCAGGACTTTGTCATGGCCGCAGAACGGATTGCCGAAAGTTTGCAGATCGGCATGTTTGATCGCCCGTTTGATATGGAAGAAGTCAAAAAATATCTGGAATTCCTGGAAGCTCAGGAACGGATGTCGGCGTGACATCAGGAAGCAGACGATGAGAACAGCTTATCTGGCGGCGTTTCGTCGTTGTTTATCATCATACATGCGTTTGTCTGCACAGCGATGCAGCTGCCCCGCACTTTTGCCATCCGGGCCATAGCTGGCACAGCCTACGCTGCAGGCCACATTCAGGGGGATATCTTTATAGGTGATGGGGGTGGTTGCGATCTTGTCGCTGATTTTTTGTGCGAGGGCGTTGACCTGATCTATATCGATTTCTGGCGCGATGATCTGGAATTCATCCCCGCCGACCCGGGCAAGCAAATCGGTTTTGCGCAGGTTTTCTTTCAAAATCCGGCTGACGTCTTTCAAGACATAATCCCCGGCGTCATGACCATAAGTATCGTTAATGGGTTTAAACTTGTCCAGATCAATCATGATCAGGGAAAAGCTGTGTTCATAGCGTTGCGCACGTTCAATTTCAGACGTCAAGACTTCATCAAACAGGCGGCGGTTGGCAAGACCTGTCAGTGGGTCTTTGGTGGTCAGATCTTCCAATTCCTGATGGGCCTTTTTCAGGTGTGCCATCAAATCAGTAAAGCTGTCGCGTAGAATTTCGACTTCGGTGATGAAGGATTTTTTTTGCTCTACACCGGGCAGGCTCATCCGCAGGTTCTGCATATGTCGGGCCAGTCGGGTGATGGGGGTGACCAGCAGGTTTCGAATGCAGAAAAGGGTGATCAGCAGTACGGTAATGAAGATCAGCCCAAAGACCATGGTCAGGGTCTGCATGGCAAACTCAAGCGGTACCCCGATGCTGGAGGTAGGGAAAGTGATTTCGATAATGCCGTTGACGTCGCCAATTTCCACATTGGCATGACAGCCCAGACATTCAGGCTGTGCAATCACAGGAAAGATGAAACGCAGCTGATCATCCAGTTCTTCGATATGTTCCACTTTGGTTGCAAAGACTTTTTTGATCAAATCGTCTTTTGCGCGTGCATGGGCGGAAACTTCATCTTCGCCATATAAATCTGAGACCGCCTTTGATCGCACCAGTTTCAGGTTCATATCCGGCAATTTTGTGTTAAAGCGGGTGATGGTTTCATCAATGTTTTCACGTGTCCAGCCTTCGCGCATGGTGGCATACAGGCTTTCAAAAACAAGCTCGGCCCGTTTATGGGCATCATGTTTGGCGATTTCGCGGATCGAATTGGTCTGAATGTAAGTAGTAAAACCGGTGATCATGAAAACAGAGACCAGGGAGATCGCAATAAAGGTCGCGATCAGCAGCTTCGAAATTGAGAATCTGTGTTTCATGTCCCACACCCTTCGCGCAGAGGACCTGCACCACAAGGATACCCCTGAAAGTAACTGATTGGGAATCTATTTTTGATTTAATGTGAGAAAACCATCTTTGCACATGAAGATATTTCTTGTAGGTGCGTCTGGACCATATTGGGGAGGTGAGGCTATGAAATTTGCGCTAAATCAAGACTTTATAAGGGTTTTATGATAGCGTGTGAGTCTCTTGATTTTCAGGTAAGTGTAAAACCATGAGTTACACAGTAAAAACAATTGTGTTCCTGGCCTCCCTGATGATGTTGACCGCTTCAACCATCATCGGTGTGGCGCTTTATACCTGGTATCATTCCAGCATTGAATCTGAATCGGCGCGTCTGAGCCAGCTTGTCACCACGCGCAGCCGAATCATTGAAACCATTGCGCGCCATGAACAGCTGGAAACCAGAGATCTTGATTTACAGAAAATCACCGAACGCACGCTGATCAAATTTCGGGAAGCCCATAGTAGTTTTTCTGAATTTGGGGAAACCGGGGAATTTACCATCGCTTATCGGGTTGGTGATAAAATTCGATATCTGATGCGTCATGTAAATACCATTGCAGATAACCCGGATGATGTTCAATGGGGCACTCCTTATGCGGAACCTATGCATCAGGCGATCAAGGCCAGAACAGGGACTATGATCGGCCATGACTATCGCGGTGTGGAAGTTCTGGCGGCTTATACCCCGATCAATATCCTGAACCTAGGGCTGGTTGCGAAAATTGATATGGCGGAAATACAGAAGCCCTTTATCGCCCATGCGGTGCAGTTTTTGCTGGTATCCGTCTTTATTATCATTGTTGGCAGTTTTGCTTTTTTGCACATTACCAATCCGCTGATCCTGAAAATCGAAAGCGATAACGAACTGATGGAACCCATTGTGCATAATGCCAATGACATCATCTTTTCACGTGATTTAAACAGTAAATATACCTTCATTAATCAGGCAGGCTATGCCTTTATACGGGATGATGTGAATGATGTGATCGGGCGTACGCCTCAAGATTTGTTTTCTGTGGGTGTGGCTGATGTGATTATGGCCCATGATGAACGTGCCATCAAAACCAAGAAGCCAGTGCAATATTCCTATGACTTTGATGTCAGAGGGAGCGTGCAGGTTTTTCAGACCAAGCTGACGCCTATTCTGGATGATAATGAGCAAGTGAGCGGATTGATCGGCATCTCGCGTAATATCACTCAGGACATTGAACGCGATAGAAAACTGATCGCTGCCAATAAAAGAACAGCCCTGATTGCAGATAATACGCTGGATGGTATTATTTTGCTGAATGAAAAAGGCAAAATCGTTTTCTGGAACCCGGCAGCGGCACGTATTTTTGGATATAGTTTTGAAGAAGTTTATGGCCGCGACCCGCACGATATCCTGACCCCTGCTGATGAAGTCGCGACAGCACGTAACGCAATGTCCCATTTCCTGGAAACCGGCGAAGGGGACTTGGTTAATCGCACCATTGAATTAAAGGCCAATCATAAAGATGGTCGCGAGATTGATGTGGAACTGTCGCTTTCATCCATGCGTCAAGACGGCAAATGGCTGGCTTTGGGCCTGGCGCGTGATATTTCGATCAAGAAAGATGCAGAAAACAAACTGAAAGAAGCTTTTACGCAGCGTGATGTCAGTTCAAAAAAATTCAAATATCTGTTCAACAAAGCGCAAATTGGCCTGATGGACGAGAATTTCTATGACCTTTATCAGGAACTGGAACGTTTGCGCGGGCTCGGCATCCGCGATATCAAAGACTATCTGCTAAAGAATATGGATGTGGCGGCCCAACTGTCTACTATGGTCACCATTAATGATGTAAATGGCGAAGTTCTGAATATCTTTAACGCCAAGGATAAGGAACATTTCTATAATTCCATTTCCGAAACCTTTGTTGAAGATTCCGTCCAGGTCTTTATTGATGAAGTGGCTGCCATCTGGAATAAAGAGCCTACGTTCTATGCGGTTGCCGAACAAAAGACCATTGATGGCAGGTTAATTACGGTTCAGATTGATATTCCCATCCCTGAACATGAGGAGAATTTCAAGAGTATCCCGGTCAGTATCAAGGATGTTTCCACCAAAGTGTTGGACGAAAATCGTAATCAGGCCATCCGTGAAATTTCAGAACTGATCCATGACAGTACGGAAACAGAAATTCTTCAGTTTGGTTTGGCCTGGGTGGAAAAACTGACCAACAGCCATATTTCGTTCCTGCATTTCGTCAATGACGATCAGGAAACCATCGAACTCGTCACCTGGTCAAAACGGACACTGGAGACTTATTGTCATGTGGATGAGCTGGAAACCCATTATCCCATCAGAGAGGCGGGGGTCTGGGCAGATGCGTTTAGACGCAGAACCCATATTATCATTAATGACTATGAAAGCTATCCCAGGAAGAAAGGGCTACCCGAAGGTCATGCTTATTTGAAACGGTTGATTTCTTTCCCGATTGTCGAAGGTGACAAAGTACGCGTTTTGTTGGGGGCCGGGAATAAAGCAACGGATTATTCTGATGAGGATGTGACGTCTATTGAAATTCTGACCGACTATCTCTGGCGGGTGATCAGTCGTAAACGTATTGAACGTGATGTGCGCAAGAAAACCCAGGAAGTTCTGAATAATACCCGCAAATATAAAGAGCTGTTTGACAATGCGCAGATCTCACTTTGGGATGTGGACTATTCTGACATTTATCTGGAATTGAAACGGCTTCGAACCCAGGGTGTCAGTGACCTGAATGAATATCTAAGAAAAAACCCGGATGATGTGGATCGTTTCTTGTCCTGTGTGCATATCAACAATGTGAATGAGAATACCGTCGAACTGTTTGGTTTTGATGATGTGGATCATGCCTTGCGTGATTTCCATCTTATCTTCAAAGACAATTCAAAGGATGCTTTTATCAAAACGCTTACATGTTTGTGGGAGGGCAAGTCCAAGGTGGAAGCGCGCACCCAGTATCAGAATATGATGGGCGATCCGATTGAAGCCATTTTATCTGCCCCTCTGCCCAATGATTTTGATGTTTTAAAGAATGTTCCTTTCAGCGTAATGGATATTACCATTCAGGTGCGTGCCTTGCAGGAACTGGACGAAGAAACAGCTGCCCGTGTGGAACTTGAAAATATCATGAACCAAAGTCCGTCGGTCGCCTTTTGCTGGCGAAATGATGAAAACTGGACGGTGGAATATGTGTCTGAAAATGTCAGCGAATGGGGCTATAGCAAACAGCAGCTTGAAAGTGGTAAAATTAAATTCGCTGAAATCATTGAACCCAGCGACCTGGAACGTGTGGGTCGAGAGGTCGCAGACCATGTTGTAAACAATATGAATGCCTTCAGCCAGATGTATCGTATTGTACGCCCGGATGGGTCGGTGCGCTGGATTGATGATCGTACTTGGGTCAGACGTAATGGGAATGGTGAAATTACCCATTTCCAGGGCGTTTGTACGGATGTGACAGAACAAAAAGAAGTGGAACGTCAGTTGTGGCAGGCTCAGAAATCTGAATCACTGGGTAACATGGCAGGCGGCATCGCTCATGATTTTAACAATATGTTGCTGCCTATCCTCGCGCTTGCGGATCTGACCAAAACGCAGGCAGAACCGGATAGTCCAATTGAAAAACGCATGGGCAAGATCATTGATGCAGGCCAGAAGGCACAGGATCTGGTCGCGCGTTTGATGAAATTCTCCAGAACGGAAGAAGTGACGTTTGAAAATCTTGATATTGTTGATCTGATGCATCAGACCCATGATCTGTTGAAACAGACGATCCCGTCCAGCGTGGAAATTATTGTTAAAATCCCGGAAGAAGAAATTTTGGTTCATGGCAATAGTGCGCAGCTTCAATCTGTCTTTATTAATCTTGCAAAAAATTCAGCCGACTCTTTAAATGGGAGAAACGGAAGGTTATATATCAATTTAAAGGTGTTTTTTGATCGGCAAGTTAAACAAAAGAAATTTGAAGGTTTGGACCGCAATGAACGTTATGTTCAGCTTTCCTTCAAGGACAACGGGGAAGGAATGGAGGAAAAAACCCTTCGGCGTATCTTTGATCCGTTTTTTACGACCAAACCTGTAGGTGAGGGAACGGGCATGGGGCTTGCGATGGTGCATGGGATCGTCACAGCCCATAAAGGCGTTATAATTGCGAACAGTAAGTATGGCAAGGGCAGCACCTTTGAGATCTATTTACCCATTTGCAGGGGGTAAGTCGAAAAAGCTATATAAAATCAAAAAATTAAAATGTACACTTATGGTTAATAAAAAAACAAAAATCTAGGGAGATATAGACAGTGACCACAATTCTTGTAATCGATGATGAAGAGCTGGCACGCTTCACCATTCGTGAAGTTCTGGAATCTGAAGGCTTCAATATTCTGGAAGCCGAAGATGGTGAAAAAGGTTTGGCCGTCTTTCATGCGACTCCCGTTGATCTGATCATCACCGATATCATCATGCCCCACAAAGAAGGGGTCGAAACTATTATCGAACTGAAACAGGAAGCACCCGATTTGAAGATCATCGCCATTTCCGGTGGTGGGCGAACGCGGAACCTGGATTTTCTGAAATTGGCCGGGGAATATGGCGCGGACAAAGTGATCGCAAAACCGTTTTCCGCAACCGACCTGCTTTCGGCTGTTAAAGAATGCCTTGGCTAAGCAGTATTCAGTTTACTGCCTAACACGGGAGCTTTCCCATGAATGAACTCAACGAAACCCAAAAACGATTTGAAAATTTTCTGGCGGATCGCAGTGCGACCAGCAAGGGCCGTGTGTTTGTGCTTGATCTTACGCCCGTGAAAGAAAAAGTCGGGGATCGATGGGAACGTGCGCAGCGTCAGATTTATGCCACCACCAAAGACGTGGTTCAGCACCGCCTGCAGCACAATGATGTGCACTGCTTGTGGGATGAGGTCCGCTATCTGATCGCTTTTGCTGAACTGGATCAGGCCCGTGCGCGGATCAAGATCAATCTGATCGCACAGGAAATCACCCAGCGTCTGTTAGGCTCGCCAGATCAGAAACAGGCCATCAAGGTGTCCATGGCGACCACCGGGGAAAATGGTGGCTTTTCCTGGGATAAAAATGCTGATCCATCCATGCTGATTGACAACGGGGAAGAAAAGGTGACGCGCGCCCCGATCAAGGAAGAAAAAACAGAAAAGTCAGAATATATAAATGACGATGTGGACTTTATCTTCCGTCCGCTTTGGTTTGTGAAAAACAAGATCATTTCGTCTTATTTCTGCATCCCGGTGCGTGCCATTGGGGATGGGCGATTTTTCTCCAGCTACAATACGCTGGATGATGATGATAATCCCGAAGCCCTGGCTGCGCTTGACCTCTTGACCATGAAACGGATTTATAAAGAGGCGGTCCAGTTGGAAAAGGTTAAAAATCCGGCCCTTCTGACGGTGCCGATCCATTTTGAATCACTGGCTTCAACAGGCAGGCGGACGAACTTGTTGGCGCAATGTCAGAAGAATCTTGCGCCTTATCGCAATAAGATTGTGGTGGAATTGACCCATCTGCCCGATGGCATCCCCCAATCACGCCTGCAGGATTTGATCCAGAGCCTGAAGCCCTTTTCCCGGGCGGTGATGGCACGATATGGCTCACTCCATCGCGATTTTACGGGCTTTAGACATATTGGTCTACATGCGGTCGGGGTGGATCTTTATGATGATCGCAGGTCTGAAGCGCGCATCATCCCCGAATTGGAAAGTTTTGCGGAAAGTGCCAGCAAGGCGGGTTTGCACACCTATGTGCATGGGGTGCGTTCCATCAGCCTGACAACGGCAGCCATCTGTGCCGGGATTGACTATGTGGATGGTTATGCGATCACGGATGTGCAGGAAGGTGCGCGCGATGTTAAATATTACAGCATCCGCAATCCTTATGTTGCCAAATATACTTCTGAAAAGGAGTAAGCGATGAAACAGGTTATTGAATATCTGGGTCAGGATGGCGATGGGCCTTTGAAGAAAGACTACTGGAAACTTTTGAGCCTGATGTTACGTGATGCCCTGGCAAATAATGCCAACGGGGTGGTGTTGCTGCGCTTTGATCAGCTTCAGGGTTTTGCCGAAAATATCTGGGAAGAGGTCTGTGAAAGCTTAAATGCGATTGTGAATGGTGAAGCTCAGAATATTTTGGGGAAAGATGACCAGATTTTCGGGTTTGATCCGTCCTCTTACATCGTGATTGCCCATCGTGATCACGCGTATACCTCTTATGAACTGGCGGAAAAGCTCAAGAACACCATCGCAGTCCATATGATGGGCGGACCACTGGGCCAATCAAAGATCAACCTGCTACAGGTCGATGCGATTGGGGAAACAGGCATTGAAGCCAGCGGTGGGCAACAGGAAGAACGGTCTGTCCCTGCCACGCCCGTAGCTGAAGAGAGCGGGGAAATCTTCCTGGAAGAGATGGAAGATGTGTCTCTGATCGGGACAGCGTCGTTTGATTTTCTGCCCATCTGGCATATCCGGCGCAATTTCGTCATGACCTTTGAATGTATCCCCAGATGGCATTTGGAAAATGGCGACATTCTGGATGAGGCAGACCTGTCCGAACGGTTTAGCCGACATGATATGGAACATGCGCTTGATGCGGTTACCGTGCGCCATGCGGTTGATCAGGTGGTGCGGGTTATTGAACATGATGCCATGGCTTCCATCCTCGTGCCTGTGCATTTTGATACCATCATGGAAGAAGAAGGCTTTTCCCAGTTTCTGCAGGTCTATAGGGAACTGACGCCCGTCTGGCGTGAACGGGTATCAATGGAGATCAAATGTATCCCTGATGGGGTGACATTTGAAAATCTGTGTATCTGCATGAACCGCTTGCGTCCTTACTGCAAGGGGTTATATGTGCAGGTGCCGCTGTCTTTTAACCAAATTGGTGATTTTGGTGTGGGCGGGCTGGTTTCTGTCGGTGTTGATCTGACTCATGAAACCCGCGACGAGATTGATATCATTGCTGATATGGAAAAATTCATTTTCAAGACATCACAAGTTCCCAGCTTACAAACTCATGCGTTGGGCCTGCAAACCGTAAGTTTGAGTGTCGCCGCAATCTGTGCCGGGTTTGATTTTATTGGGTGTCGCCCCATTGAAGAAGAACTGGAGGGCTGGGGGATTGATGATTTCCTCGTCAAGCCACTGGATCTTTATAAACAGCTGCTAAAAGCTAAAACGTAAGGAGTGGACGCTATGTCTATTTTTGATTGGCAGGAAGACTACGTGATCGATAACGCAATGATCGATGAACAGCACAAGCGCCTCCTTATTCTGGCGGAAAAGCTTTTTAATGCGGTGATTGACCAGTCTGAAGACACCAAGATTTTCTTTGATGAGTTGCTGGCCTACACCCAAAAACATTTTGATGATGAAGAAGCTTACTTCAAAAATGCAGGTGCGACCGGGTGGCAGCATCACGCGCGTGAACATCAGACCCTCGCAGAAGAGCTTCTGGATGTCTGGAAAAAAGAAGCACTGGGTTTTCAGTCTGAAAAAGGCCGCATCCTTCTGAATTGGGTGGAAGAACGTCTATTGCCCCACATGATGATTGATGATCAGGAGACTTTTGCCACCTGCTCTTAAGGAATAAACCCGATCATCGTCACATCATCGCGGCGGGTCTCATCGCCTTGATAATCTTTCAGACCCTGGTGGAGCATGTCTCTTTGTTCCGCCATTGGTTTGCCTTGTGCGTCCAGCAAAATCTGCTTGAAGCGTTTTTTGCCAAACATACGACGGCGCAGGCCCCCGATTTGATCGAAGAAACCATCTGTGGACATATAGAAGGATTGTTGCGCCCCTTCTAACGCGATGCGGTTTTCGGCAAATTCTTGGTCTTGTGGGATGTTGCGATAGCCAATGCCGCTTTTGGTGCCTTTAAACTCGGTGATTTCACCATCTTGCACCATAAATAGCGAGAAACGTGCGCCTGCGTACACAATCTGATTATCAATGGTATCCAGACAGCAAATACCCAGTTCCAGCCCGTCATCGGACTCTCCCTGTTTGCCATGTTGGTTCAGAGTAAACTGAATAACCTGGTGCATGCGCTGGATCAATTGTCCCACATTGCCTGGTTCAATCTCTGCCATGGCGCGATCAAGGGCACCTGTGGAAATCAGTGTCATAAAGGCCCCTGGCACCCCATGGCCTGTGCAATCCGCTGCAATGACAATCGGCATGCCACCCCACATATGACACCAGTAAATATCGCCACCAACCACGTCACGCGGTTCCCACAGGACGAAATAATCCTGCATGGTCGCCTGAATCATATCTTCGCCTGTCAGAACTGCACGCTGGATGTTGGAGGCATAATTGATACTGCTGGAAATGACTTCCAAAGCGTCATCACGTTCACGCTGGGCTTCCAGACGTTCAGAGATATCGTTAAAGGCAATCACGGCCCCAACGATTTCGCCATCCCTGAAGACGGGCGTGCTGTTATATTCAATCGGGATGGGGCTGCCGTCCTTGCACCAGAGCATCTCGTCATCAATGCGATATGATTGGCCTTCGGTGAAGGATTTATACATCCAGCAGTTTTCAACCGGATAATGGCTGCCATCGGGATAGGTGTGATGGAACAATGGATGGGCTTTCACACCCAGCAATTCATCTTCGCTATAGCCCAGCATTTCAATACAGCGCGGGTTCACAAAGGTGATGATACCGTTTGTATCCACCCCGAAGATACCGGATCCAGCCGATGTCAGCAGCAGGCGGTTGCGTTCTTCGGATTCATTCAATGCGGCTTCGGCTTCTTTGCGTGTGGTGATATCCCTTACGATCCCGGTGAAGATATATTCGTCCCGGATCAGGCTGGAACCGACAGCCAGATCCATTGGGAAGGTCGAACCATCTTTACGTAGGCCAATGGTTTCCCGGTTTCTGCCTACCGTCGAACTGATGCGATCCGGGGAATAGGCCGCCAGATACCCGTCATGGGCACTTCTATCTGGTTCTGGCATTAGCATTTTGATGTTTTGGCCGACCACTTCGCCAGAATTATAGCCAAAGATTTCTTCGGCTGCTGGGCTGAAGCCCTGAACGATCCCGTCCTGACCCATGACAATGATGCCATCTACCGCATTTTCAATGATGCTGCGGATACGTTTTTCACTGTCCATGATTTTTTGTTCAGCAGCTTTTCGTTCCGTAATATCCGTGCGGATGGAGATATAACGTTCAATCTCATCCTCTTCGTTGGTGAACGGAATGATGGAAGCCGCCATCCAGACCAGTTGACCATCTTTGCAGCGGTTACACAGCTCCCCATGCCAGACTTCACCGGATGAAATGGTGTTCCACATTTCGGTATAGAACAGCTCGGTATGTTTGCCGGACTTCAATAGACGATGATTTGCCCCGATTAAGGTGTCACGATCATAGCCGGAAATTTCCACAAATTTGTCGTTCACATAGGTGATTTTGCCATTGGGGTCAGTGGCACTGACAATTGCGTGGCGGTCCATGGCAAACTTTTGGAAGTTCAATTCCCGTGTGCGTTCGCGCACTTCAATTTCCAGGTTATCGCGGGCCTTGCGCAAAGAGCGGTTGGCGCTTTGGCCGATCCAGACGGACAGGCCAGTTAGCCCCAAGGCACTGACGACGGCCACGCCCAGTACGATCAACATGGTGTTACGCAGCGTCCAAAACGTCGCCATGGCTTCGGCTTCATCCTGTTCGGTGGCAATCCCAAGACCATATTCTGGAATCCAGCTCCAGGCTCCCAAAACGTGCACGCCGCGATAATCGCGATAGCCTTCGATGTTTGATCCGCTTTTGCCTGATAAGGCTTCTTCCGCCATCAAGGTAAGCGGCAATTTGCTGCGTTCTTCTTCGCTACGCACCTCCCCAACAACCAGGCGATGCAGAGGATCTCTTAAAGGAAGGTTTAGAATGGCGGATTGTCCCGCTTCAATCAGGCTCAGATCGATCAGGTCCTGAGTATAGCGGCTGTCCGTTGTCATCAAGCCATCGCTATCAAACAGGTAGGTTTCCCCGGTTTCGCCCAGACGTCCCAGTTGGGTCAGCCCGGTCAGGTCATGATGCGGATTATAAGGCATGGCCAGCAGCGCGAGGACTTTCTTGTCTTTGCCCAATATCGGCATCAGGTAATAGCCCATATTATGAGACTGATTATGCCCATTTGGTTTTGCGTGGTTCATGTGCGGTGTTTGGAACGGTGCAACAAACTGTTCGGCGCCGGCGGCAGCTTTTGATACCAGTTCGGGCTTCATTTTCTGGAGAACATGGGGCTTGCCCAAAGTCTCATCCTTGGAAGAAGCCAGCACGACCCCGTTGAGGGAGAGCACAGCGAAATCGTGAGAATGGGCTGTGTTTTCGTGGCTGCTAAACCAGTAACGGATAAAGCTTACGGCATCGCTGGTGCGCAGGGTTTCCGCATCAGGTGGCAGTTTAACCAGATCGGCCACGCTTGCGACGATCATCTGATCCGTGGTGATGATTTTCAGGTGGCGTTTTTCACTTTCCACCCAAGTGCGGATGGCCTCAAGAGTAGTGTCACGCACGGTCTCCAACTGGTCCCGCAGGTTATTGCGGAAATCAACGTTGGTTTTACCAGCCGTCACCCAGGCCCCAATGACAACAACACTTAAAAAGACGGCGACAAGAAGCAGCCCGGTGCCACGGACTTCCTGGGACTGATAGGCGGCTGTAACTTCGCGTTTGACCAGACGGTTGATCAACGTGCGGATGATCATCAACAAAACGATCAACCCGATGGAGATACCGCCTACGATCAGAACGATCTGCATCACATCTGTTTGAGTTTTAGCCGATTTGGCGACAGGCCCTTGGGTGGAGAACCATTTTTCCCGAATGGAGGCGACTTCTTCTTCGCGCACATCCTGGACGGCACGTTGCAAAATCTGTTGCAGCATCGGCAGGTCTTTGCGGATACCGATGCGCAGATCGTTGCTAAAGGCCGGGTATTCGATTGTGGAAACGATAGCAAGGTTGCTGAGGAAAAGTTTTTTAATCAGATAATCCTGCACAGCCAGCCCGCCGATGGTTGCGTCCACATGTCCAGCGGACACCTGTTTTAAACAGTCACTTTGATCCTTGGTCAGCACAAGGGAAATGGCTGGAAACTGGGTTTCGATAATTTCTTGATAGAAATAGCCTTTGGGCACACAAACTGTGCGGCCAAAGAGGTTATCAAATGTTTGGACATCCGATCCGGTGCGAGTGATCACCATTGGAGGGTTGTTGACGTATGGATCGGTATAACTGATGTATTTTTCACGCTCCGGCGTTTTCACGATATTGACCATGACGTCGAGCGAACCATCTCGCATCATGCCTAAAAACTCGCTCCAACTCGGTCCTGTCACATGTTCAATTTCAAATCCGGTTTTCTCTGCAATCAGGCGCATATAATCAACTGAAAATCCGGTCGGGCGACCTTCCTGATTAAAGTCAAAGGGCGGCCAGTCCATTTCATTATGAACGCGGATGACGGGGTTTTTGCGCTGATACTCTTTTTCTTCGGCACTCAGGGTCAGGCGGTTTGTAACACGCACTGAATTCGGTGCTTTTGCCATCCATTTCTGATGAATACTGGACTTTTCATCCAGACTGATATTGGCAAGGGCTTTATCCAGAATGTCGCGCAGGATCGGCCAGTCTTTGCGCACGCCAATGGCCAAAGTTGTGACCGGACGACCAACGCGACCATGGATTTTGACGTTGTTGATAAATTCACGCTCCAAAATATCCACACCGACGGCACGGTTCCCGGCATAGACGTCCGCTTCCCCGCGCGACACTGCACCCAGAGCAAGGCTCGTGTCGGGATATTCCTTGATCGTCAGGCCGGGTACATTTTCTTTGAACCATTTGACGTTGCCAAAGCCTTCTTCCAGGGCCATGACCTTGCCTTTTAAATCACTTTCCCCGGCGATATAATCCGCATCGTCGCGCGCAATATACACATGCGGGATCTTGAAATAGGCCTCAGTAAAATGAAAGTGGGCTTGGCGTTCAGCGGTGGGCGTGATGTCTAAAAGGGCAGGTAGTTCTTTATTTTTGACCTTCTGGAAATTGTCTTTGAAGGGGCCCGGTTTCAGGGTCAGAAGGCCGTTCAATTTTTCATTTAACGTATCAACCAAAATGGCGTTGATGCCTTCAATCTCTCCATTGCGCCCAATAAAACTGATGGGCGGCCAGGCTTCCATGGTGGCGATTTCGACGGAAGGGTTTTCCGCCAACCAGTTGCGCTCTTCTTCTGTTAAGCCAAGTTCATCCTTTTGGGGTGGCATAAGCCATTTTTCTTTAAGTTCCACCCATTCGCTTTGGGTGATGGAATTCAACCCTTTCTGGACGATGCTGGCGACGATCGGTTTGGTTTTCGCTACACCTAGTGTGAATTCCCCCTGGCGGTCATCGATTTGGGCGGTGATGCGCAGACCATTGTCGCGCAGGAAAGCCTCACTAACCCCGACCCAGGCGAGGTAACCATCACCTTCGCCCTTTGCCAGAGCTTTCAATGCCGCTTCTTCAGACGAAAATTGCTTGATGACGGCGTTGGGCAGTTCGGCCTTGATCTTGTCAATCAGGGAGGCCTTGGCGCGGACATGGATGGTTTTGCCATCCAGCTTTTCCCATTCATTGATGGGCTCATCCGATGCGCGCATGACAAAATCAGCAGGCTTATAATGATAAGCGGTGGAGAAATAGAAATCCGTCTCACGCGCCTTGGTCCAGCTGAGCCCCAAAATGCCATCTGCTTCGGCTGTCAGAGCTTTTTGATAAGCTTCTTTCCAGGTATCAAACGGCCAGGCGACCAGATTGGTGCCCAAATGGCGGTTGATCAGGCGCAGGATATCGGCATGCATGCCTTTGTGACGCCCGGACTCATCGCGCATGTCATAAGGCGCCCAGTTTTTCAGCACGGCAATGCGGGTGATGGGATGGGTTTTCAGCCATTGGGTTTCTTCGCTATTGAGCAACACGGCACTGGGGGCGCTTTGGTCGCGCGGACGCAACCATTTTTCACGAAGGGCGGTCAGTTCATCCTGTGTAATGGCCGCCAGGCCTTTTTTCATGATGCTGAACAAAACAGGTTTGTTCTTGTGAATGCCAAAGCGCAACGCCCCGCCTTCTTCGGCGCGGCTGGCAGCGATCTTCAGTCCCGGGATGAAAGTAGCTTTCTGTTCATTGCCAAAAAAGATCATGGTGGAAATATGGGCGTCCACCAGACCGTCTCTGACCATATTCAGACCTGCCCGTTCATTGGCAACCAGTCTTAAATTATCTGCAAAATCAGCTTTTAGTGCGTCCACATAAGCCAGGCCTTCCCCGGCCGATAGTTTCAGGCCGTTCAAATCTTTCCATTTTTTGATGCGTTCTTCACCGTCTTGGGTGATGACAACGACCGGGTCATAGGCATAGGCGTTGGTGTAATTGATCTTCTTGGCCCGTTCCGGCGTGATGGAAAAACTCATGGCGCCATCGACTTCGCCATTCAGGGTTTTTTCCACCAATCGGGGCCATTGATCAAAGAATTCCGGCACGATGGTCAGGCCCGTGCGTTCTTGCATAATCTTCAGCAGGTCCGCATTCAGGCCAGTGTAGTGCCCTTGATCATTTGTGATATCGACAGGTTCGATAAAGGTGGTCACTGCAATGCGGGTCACCGGATTTTCCTGCAGCCAGGCTTCTTCTTCTGCCGACAGATCAATGGTCTGGGTCTGGCTGGAATAGAAATAGTCAGCCGGATTGGTCAGCCAGCGTTTTTCAATCTGTGCCAGGCGGCTGCGATCAACGCGGCGAAAGCCGTTGTTGATTTTACGAACAATGTCTTTGCGTCCTTTTTGAACGCCTGCCAGGACAAAGTTTTTAAAAAGCGTTTCTGCGCCTTCCTGAATGACACCGCGCAGGCCCATTCGGGCGAGACTGGCTTCAATCGCAACCGATTCTGAAATCACCGCATCAATTTCATTTTTCATGACGCTGGTAACCATTGCACCAGCATCAGGAAATTCGCGTACTTTTACATGGGGAAAACGTTCACGTAAGAAGCGTTGCTGATAGGTTCCGGAGACCGCGCCAACCGTCATGCTTTGCATTTTGTCAAGGGTAAGGGGCGCTATATCCGGGTCGCTGAAATGAAGGGAGGTTCGGCCAATATGAATCGGGTCTGAAAAATCCAGGAACTGGGCACGTTGATCATTGTGATAAAGGCCGGAATGAATATCTGCCTTGCCTGAACGCACGTTTTCAATGGTGTCAGGCCAACTGCTGATGACAAATTCAACAGGTGTTCCGGTGGCGCGGGACCATTCTTTCCACATATCGACAAACAGGCCGAAGGGACGACCCGTCGGACCGATCACGCTATAAGGCGGATAGTTGTCAGTTATTGCAATCTTAAGGGGTTCTTGTGCATGTGAGAGCGTCGAAAGAAACGACACCAGCAAAAAGACAAACGCAAAAAGAATTCGACCCGGACCTTGTGTCATCTATAGCAACCCTGAATAACGATTGGACAAAAAAGATTATCTTGGATTCAATTCAAAGTCACAGAAAAAACGTATCTAATAACAAGTTATGGTTAAGAAAAATTCTTTCACAAGGTTGAAAATCATGTCACATTAACTTTCTAATAAATAAGAATGGCTTAAGATGATTCTCATTCGGCTGATCGTTTTCAACAGGAGGGACGTACATAATGCTTGCATCTGAAATGTACGAATTTAGAAACCTGCTTGCAGAAAAAGGGATTTTATTCTGTTACAGCGGCTATCTGACCGAAGATGTCTTAAGCGGGATCGGACAGGCGATCCGAATGAAATTGCAGCTGGAAGAAGCTGATAAAACGGTGGCGCGCAGCGTGTTCTCGCTGTTTGTTGAACAGGTGCAAAATGTCATTCGATATTC
Source organism: Terasakiella sediminum (assembly GCF_033100395.1). Classification (NCBI taxonomy): domain Bacteria; kingdom Pseudomonadati; phylum Pseudomonadota; class Alphaproteobacteria; order Rhodospirillales; family Terasakiellaceae; genus Terasakiella; species Terasakiella sediminum. Next base: position 169,230 of record NZ_JAWLVJ010000008.1, read on the forward strand.
AGCGGAAAAAGAAGAATTCATGTCCGGTGATTCCAAACGTGAATTGCGCTTTGGGGTGCTGACGGTGGGGTGCAAGGATGATGTGTTCTTTGTGTCCTGTTCCAACCTGATCGAAGAAAAAGATGTGGCCCGTCTTGGGAAAAATCTGACCCATATCCAGCAACTTGATTCAGATGAATTAAAGCAACTTTATAAAGATACCCTGAAAGGGGAAACGCCAGAAGGCAGTAAAGGCGCCGGCGTCGGTTTTATTGATATCGCCAGGCGGGCTAAAAAGGGTTTTGAGTTTGATTTCATCCCGGTTGAAGAGAAACGCAGTTATTTTAGTATCAAAGCTTACGTATAAGAAGAATTAGAAAAATGGAAAACATTAAACTGGCATCGACAGAACGCTCTCCGGAAGTAGATTTTGATTTTGAAAAGAACGTTTTCTTTTTACGCGGTGAATCCTACCCAGAGGATGTAAATGAATTTTACGGTCCCGTGATGGAAAAACTGGAAAGCCATTTTGAAGCGCAATCCGGCCAGGACATCACTTTTACCTTTGAACTGATTTACTTTAATAGCTCCACAGCTAAAATTCTGATGGCTTTGTTTGAACTGTTTGACGAAACCTGCGAAGCGGGTAATCAGGTGTCCATTAAATGGGCTTACGAAGAAGATGATGATAATATGCTGGAACTGGGCGAAGAATACGGCGAAGACCTGGAACATGCATCCTTCGAGCTGGTGGAAGTCGCCGTCTGATTTAACGGTCGCTCGGCTTTAGGGGGCTGATATGGCATTTGAAATTTTCAAGAAAGAGAAGGCCATCATTGATGCCGCCAAAGCGCTGTTGGAAACCGATGACTTGCCAGATGATGCCAAGGCCCCTTATCAGGCGCTGCTGAAAGACTATGAAAAACTTTTTAAATCTACCAAACGTCTGGTGCGTTTAAGTGATCGTAACGAGGCAGAGCTTAACAAACTCGCCAATAATCTGGATGATAAAAACAAGACGCTGGAAAATCTCTCGCAGAACCTGTCGAAATATCTTTCTCCGCAGATTTATGACTCTATCTTTTCCGGGGACCGAGAAGTTCGCCTTAAAACAGATCGTAAAAAACTGACGGTGTTTTTTAGTGATTTAAAAGACTTCACTGCAACCAGCGAAAATCTTCAGCCCGAAGACTTGAATTATCTGCTCAATAAATACTTTACCGCCATGACGACCATCGCGCTGGAACATGGCGCGACTATCGATAAGTTTATTGGTGATGCTATGTTGCTGTTTGTGGGGGACCCGCAATCCAACGGAGTGATCGAAGATGCCAAGGCTTGTGTGCGCATGGCCATTGCCATGCAGCGCAAGATGGAAGACCTGAAAGACATGTGGATCAACAAAGGTTTTGCCAAACCATTTCGCATGCGCATCGGGATCAACACAGGCTATTGCAATGTCGGGAATTTTGGCAGTGACCACCGCATGGATTACACCATCATCGGCGGCGAGGTAAATCTGGCCGCGCGTCTGGAACAATCCAGTGATACCGATGGCATTTTGCTGTCGGCTGAAACATATGCCTTGGTGAAAGACATTGTGGATGCGGAAGAACGTGAACCCATCCACGTCAAAGGCATTCAGCGTGAAGTGCGCACCTATGCGGTCAAGGGGATCTATGATGATATCGACAAGGACCGCCGCTTTATCCATAAAGAACGCCGTGGCCTGACCTGCCTGTTGGATATCGACAAAATCCCGGCAGAGGAAAAGGACGAGGTGGTGAAAGAGCTGGAAACCCTGATCATGCAGGTGAAATCAAGCTGATGGATTTTGACCTCTTTAAAAAAGAAAAAGACGTCATTGAAAAGGCCGAACAAGCGATTGCGGAAATTGATCAGGACCTGAGCCCGTTTAAAGAATTGCTTGCCGAATATAAAAAACTGTCCAAATCGACCCAGCGGTTGATCAAACACTCTGATCGCAATGAGCAGAAACTGCGTGCGGCAAAGGACCAGATCACCCAGCAGAAAGAAGAACTGGAACGCCGCCAGCAGGAACTGGTGCGCGCAGAAAAATTGGCGTCCCTCGGGCAGTTGGTCAGCGGTGTTGCGCATGAGTTAAATACGCCATTGGGGATCATTCTGACATCAGCAAGTGCCTTTGAAGAAGAAACGGCCCATCTGGAAAACCTGATCAAGAACGCCAAGGCACGTAAATCCGATGTGGCGAAATATATGGAAAGCGCGAAAGAGATTTCGACCCTTTTGACCGGTCATAGCCAGAATGCAGCTGACCTGATCCAAAGCTTCAAGGCCGTAGCGGTGGATCGTCATGTGGATGATCTGCGTGATATTCAGCTCGGTGATTATGTAAATGATATTGTCGCAAGTCTGGCCCCGGCCCTGAAAGGTAGCAATATTCAGATTGATGTCAGTATCGATGATGACTTGGGGATGGTGACCTATCCCGGTGCGCTTAATCAGATCATCACCAACTTGATTTTAAATGCGAAAATCCATGCTTTTGCCAACCCCATTGATCAGCCATGCATCCAAATTTCTGCTGCGCTGGAACAAGACCGTGTGACCATCCGTGTAAAGGATAATGGCTGTGGGGTGACGGACGATAAAAAAGAACAGGTGTTTGACCCGTTTTACACCACCGCGCGAGATCAGGGCGGTAGCGGGCTGGGGCTGCATATTGTCCATAATCTGGTGACTGCCAAGCTGGAAGGTCATCTGGATTTGCGCGACAACCCGTCTGGTCAGGGCTGTTGTTTCCAGATAGACTTACCACAGGAAATAAAGACGAAGGGGATGTTAGATGAGTGACGACTGGGCAGATGATGATGACTTTCTGGATGATGGCCCGATAGAAGACGGTCAGCTGGCGGGTGCAAACAGTCCCTGGGTCATGCTGATTGTGGATGATGAACCGGGCATTCATGACGTGACCAAAATCGCCCTGAAACGTTTCAGCTTTGAAGGCCGCCCGCTTGAATGTCTCAGTGCCTATAGTGCGGCGGAAGCCCTGGAAATTTTGCAGAGCCGCGATGACATTGCACTGATCCTTTTGGATGTGGTGATGGAAACCGATCATGCCGGGCTGGAACTGGCCCGCCAAATCCGTGATGATTTGGAAAATGAAGCGGTGCGCATTGTGCTTCGGACCGGGCAGCCGGGTCAGGCGCCGGAACAGGATGTAATTATTGCCTATGACATCAATGATTATCGTGCAAAGACTGAACTTTCCAGCACGCGCCTGTTTACCACGGTCATTGGCGGATTGCGTAGTTACCGCGATGTGCTGGCGCTGGAAAGCTACCGCGAAGAGGCTTATCAGATGCTTGCGGAAAATACACAATCTATCCAGTCCCTGATTAATCTGAGTGAGGCTGCGCTTTTCCAGTTGGGGCAGGGGGGGATGGTCGTGCGATGCAATCAGGCTTTTGCAGACCTGCTGGGATTGGAAGACCATGCGATCATTGGCTTTGCCTTAGAGGATATTGCCCCTGCGGCATTGCTTGCAGCTTGTGATGAACGTTTGGACAAAGTCGATCTGAATGGGACGTCTTATCAGCTTAAAACGGAAGAAACACCTTTTGGATTGAGCGGGAGTTTGTCTTAAATGAAGGCAATCCTGATTGAACCATATACAGGCATGCGGGTCATGGTGCGCGGGGTGTTAAAAGCGTTTGGCATCACAGAATTGCATGAACCACGCACATCACTGGAAGCCCTGAAGATATTGATGGATAAGCCTGTCGATTTCTTTATCTGTTCTGAACATATCGTGCCTTACGATGCAACCCTGTGTCACAAGCTGTTTCGCGCTGCCCTGGAAGATGAAATCCGCACTACCCGCAGTCTTGTGATGATGGAAGAAGGTAATGATCAGTTAAAGAAAAGGCTGGTTGATGTGGGGTGTGATGAGATTTTGCTGAAACCTTATAGTGCGGATGATATCGTGGCCCGCCTTAAGCGCCTGATCCGCAATCGGGGTGCTTTTATTGAAACCAAAGCCTATGTGGGTCCGGACCGTCGAAAAGATGATGTCGATTTCAAGGATGATGAGATGAGAAGCGATTTGACAAACCCGGGACGTGCAGAATTTAAATATACCATGCGTCAGTTGCTGGGCCGTTTGTTCAAGCTGGAAGCCGACCTGATTGAAAAGAAAAAGAAGGAACGCGAAGGCGAACGTCTCAAACCCGGTGTCTTTATCGAAGAAAGCGGCGATGATCATGAAGATCAAGTCACGTTGGAAGGCTTGCGTATTGGTCTGGTGCTGACCCGCCCGGTAAAGGCAAATTCCGGCATGTTGGTGTTGCCTGCCGATGTTTCCCTGAAACGCAAATCCATTTCGCGCCTGGAAGATATGGTCAATATGGGGCAGGTGGAAGACCGCTTTTTCGTGCGTGAAATTCAGGTGGAATGATCAAAGCCTGATTATTTTTTTTTAAGATTCTTCACGCAAGATGTTGGAAAGTTTCTGTGCAGCTTCTTGCAGGCTGTCCAGATGCGTTATGGCTTGTTCCAGGCTCATACGGGGTGTGGGGGCATGGAAGGCAAGACAGGCAACGACTCGGTCATTGCCGTCTTTGATCGGGGTCGCAACTGCGATCAAACCTTCGATAAATTCTTCATTGTCTGTTGAATAGCCGCGTTCGCGAATAACCTGAAGCTCTTTTCGTAATTCATCCGGGTCACACAATGTATTGTCTGTCAGTTTCTCAAGCTCGTTGGCTTCAAGGATCGGCGTCAGACGGGAATTGGGGAGAGAGCTGAGGTAGATTTTACCACTGGCTGTACAGTGGAAGGGCACTTTGGCCCCGCTGGCAAACTGCACACGTAGCGGCCAGTTTGTTTCCACACGATCCAGGTAGATCATGTTATGGCGGTCCGGAATAACCAGGTTAATGGTTTCGCCGATTTTCTCGGACAAGGCCTGCATAACAGAAAGACGGGCGGCTCTGGTACGAATGGAAGACATGGTGCCCAAAGACATTGTTCTCATTCGCGGACCAGGTGAATAATGCCGCCCGTCCATTTCACGTTGAAGGAAATGGGATTCTTCCAATGTTGAAAAAATCCGGTGAATTGTCTGTTTCGGTAAGCCGAGGGTTTTGTTCACTTCCGTCGGCGTTACCGGAACGCCTAGCCTTGCCACTTCTTCCAGAATAAGTAAGAAACGTAAACTTCTGGAAGAGACTTCTTTTTTATCATGTGGCTCGACTGACAATTCTTATCTCCAATTCATACTGTGGCCTCAGAGTAGTATAGTCGATAACATCGGTGTCATTGCAACAACAAACCATACTACGATCAATGCAATCAGATAAGGCACGGTATACTTCAAGAGCCTGAAATATGGAACCCCTGTTACACCACTTGCCACATATAAATTCAAACCATAGGGCGGTGTGATGAAGCCGATTGATCCACCAACAAGGAAGATTACAGCAAAGTGGACCGGATCAACACCAATAGAATGGGCAATTGGCGCCAAAATTGGTGCCAGAATGATCGTGTTTGGCAGACTTTCGAGTACCATGCCCGCAACAAATACGATGGCCATCGCTGTCAGCAGAACGGCGTAATATCCGCCCATACCTGTCACAAATTCCTGAATGGTGTCTTTTGCACCCAACAAAGAGAGAATCTGTTGCATTACAACCGAGATTGCGATCATTGGGGCAAGGATACCTGTGATTTGTGCAGAACGAATAACGATACCTGGGATGTCCTTGATTTTAAAGCCTTCAACCAGGATCATCTCGCTGTAGGTCTTGTCATTGACATCACGCTCACCTTTGGCGGCATAACCCAAGATGCGATAAAGCGGCAGGGAAATCAGACCAACGATCATACAGAAACCAACCGTTACACCCGCTGCTTCGGTAGGGGAGAATTTACCTGTGTAAATACCCCAAAGAACCAGACCAATGGCGAAGAAGCCCAACCAGGACCCGAACGCTGTTTTCAAAATACGGTTTAGGCTGATGGGGATCAGGTGGCCCCAACCGTTTTTACGGCAGATTAGCCAGCAGGCAAGCTGCATACCAAATACCATCAATATACCCGGGATAATCCCGCCGATGAACAGATCTGAAATCGGCAGGTTCATCAGGAAGCCATATACAATAAAGATAATGGAAGGCGGGATGATGATACCAACGGTACCGCCGGATGCTGCCGTAGCAGCTGCGAATCGTTCATCATATCCGTTTTTAACCATTTCCGGGTGCATCATGGCACCGATGGTGGCTGTTGTGGCAGAGTTGGAACCGGAAATCGCAGCAAACAGACCACATGCGCCAAGGCTTGCCATCGCCAGACCGCCGCGCAGCCAGCCAAGGCAGGCATAGGCAAAGTCTGAAAGACGTTTGGCAATCCCTGATCTTTCAATCAAGTCACCAGTCAGAATAAACAATGGCATCGCCAGAAGGGCAAAACCGTCGGTAAAGACGTCAGAAAGCGCAACACCGATATTGTCCAGTGTCAGGCCAAGAACGAAACTGCAGAAAACGACCCAGAGACCAATCACAAGGAAAATGGGAACACCCAGCATAAACAAGCCAGTAACGCCTGCAGAAATCAGAGAAATTAAAGTAGCATCAGTCATTTGAAAATCCTATTCACCACCGATTGCAGACATTTTGATCAACGGCTTGCCTTCGCGGTAGTTACGGAAATCTTCAGAAAGATTTTCCATGACGCGGGCGCACAAGATCAACCAGCTTACAGGTACAACGGCGTAGAACCACCACTGCATGATATTGTCGGTTCCCAACAGAATCTGGAAATTGGAAGCCGAGTTAGCTGTTTGTTTTAAAGATGTCACGATCACGATCATCGCAAAAGCCAGCCATAAAACAGCATCCAGCGTCAGGCAGGCCATTTGGCCACCCCGTGGGAGTTTCATGCGGAATTCAGCGAATGAAAGGTGAGTTCTCAGTTTTGTGTTATACGCACACCCGGCCCAGGCCATAATAAGAAACAGATAAGGGGGGAGGGTTGTTGACCAGGGGGCCTGTACCTGAAAGACGAAACGACGGATCACTTCAATGAAGATAATAAAGGCGATGGTCAGATAGGTCGTTACTAGAACGGTGCGTTCAAAATATTTATCAAGGATGGTAATGGATTGCAGGGTCTTCATGAAAATGAAGCCACCACCCAATACAAGAATAACGCCAAATAAATAAGCAGCGTCACTATTTAAAGCATCAGAGATTTCAAACCAGTCCCCAGATGCTACGGCTTGGAAAATAGTTCCGAGCTCACTAAATAACGAAGACATAAAAGCCCTCCCGTGTTCAAAAGTTATTCTTATTTTTTTTGAATGAGATTACATGCTCCGTCCTGCATTGAGAACGGAGCATGCAATGATTTAAGCCGATTGTGGATTAAGATTTCCACCAGCGACGTGGCTCAACGTTTTCAGGCAGCATATCTTTGGGAACTTCACGCGCGATACGGTGAATTTCTTGATATGTGTCCAGACCGCCAGACCATTTGTTAAGACGCTCACGCCATTCTTCCCAAGGTTTCGGGTTGAATTCTGGTGAACACATTTCTTCAGCCATTTTGATTTCAGAATCAGGCAGGAATGCAGGACGTACATTGTGCTTGTCGAACAATGTGCCAGGCATAACCGGATCAGAGAAACCAACCGTTTTAACAAGTGCAGCTTCGTTTGCAGCCTGTACGTGAACCTGTGCCAGATAAGAAGATTCCATAACGGCATCTTGCAGGTGTGGCTCAAGCGAATCGAAGACTTTTGCAGACATAGAAGTGTGCTCTGTACCGCAGAAGAATTTCAGATCAACAGACTGGGACACAACAGGGGACATGTTGGCGTAACCAACCGCAGACGCCCAGGTTTCTGCACCATCAATCAGGCCTTGCTTCAGACCGTCAAGTGTTTCTTCCCAGGCAACAGGAACCGGGTTCAGGTTCAGTTGTTGCATGGCGATTCGGCCCAACTGAGTACCTGTTACACGGTTTTTCGTACCAAACAGTGTTTCCAGTTTGTTTACAGTTGGTTTGTCTTTCCATTTCAGACCCAGCTGGATACCGCGCAGTTCGCAATGGCTGAAGAGGAACTTCAGGCCGTGTCGTTTTTCAAGCGGATCACGAAGAATCTTCATGCTTTCCGGGCTGTAGAGGAAGTGATATTGGGACGCACGACCAGGGAAAGCGTACGCATAGTCAAGAACGTTCAGATATGGCGCGCCACCTGCAGAGTTTTGCGTGGAAGCTGCATAGATATCAACGATTCCCTGTTGTGTTTTTTTAACACAGGAAAGCTGTCCGCAAATCTGATTGTCACCAATGAATTCGATTCGGATCTCACCATCCGTACGTTCTTCAAGGTCTTGTGCGAAGAACAATGCACCAGCACGTTCAATCAGCAGGTTGCGAGAGTTGAAACCGGACGCGCCGAATTTCAGTGTGTGTTTAGCCTTTTTACCGAAGCGCTTTTTATAAGTGCTTTCAGCAGCTTGGCCAAGGCTTGCCGTAGATAGCAGACCACCAGTTGCACCAGCAGCGATGAGCGTTGAAGAAAGCCCATAGCGACCAGCGACTTTAAATAAGTCCCGGCGTGAAATGGTATTGATTTTGTCAGACACCTTCATGAGTTGCCTCCCAGTTAGTAATTACAATATTGAGAATTGAGGTCTCATTATTAGCTCACAAAAAAAATGAATGCAAGCTTAAAATGGGACTTGAAGTCTCATTAAAATTCATTTATACCTATAGCCAACATTGTTATTGAGACCTTTGTTCTCATTAATTGCAATAATAAGTAATCGGCAGTTGGGCTTCAATTGATTTTATCAAAATTGGTTGAGTTATTGGAAAACAAGGCAAGTGCTTGATGCTTCTGCATTTACGTCGCCATCATGGCGTGAATTCATAAGTACCAAGTTCATTAAAAATAAATGCTTCGCAGACGTTTGCGGAGTTAAGCAGGAAGGAACAGGAAATGAGCGAACAGGATTCTTTGCAAGCGGGTGCACCTGATTTCGATTATATCGTCGTAGGTGCGGGGTCTGCAGGTTGCGTATTGGCAAACCGTCTAAGTGCGGACCCAAAGAATAAGGTCTTGCTTTTAGAGGCGGGTGCCAAGGATTGGTATCCATGGATTCACGTTCCTGTTGGCTATTTCAAAACCATCAATAACCCGAAATGGGACTGGTGTTATGAAACAGAAGCCGACCCGGGTCTGAATGGTCGTTCTATCAACTGGCCGCGTGGTAAAACGCTGGGCGGGTCCAGTTCTATCAACGGTCTTCTTTATGTTCGCGGCAACAAAAAAGACTATGACGATTGGGAAGCCATGGGCAACCCTGGCTGGTCTTATAAAGATGTTCTGCCCTACTTCAAGAAATCAGAAGATCAGGAACATGGCGCCAACGAATTCCACGGCGAAAAAGGTCCGCTTTCTGTCACAGATGCGACATTTAAAACGGACTTGAGTGACCGTTTCATTCAGGCGGCGGGTGAATTGGGTCTGCCAACAAATAATGACTATAACGGTGCGGAACAGGAAGGCGCTGGTTACTTCCAGCTGACGGCAAAAAACGGTCGTCGTTGCAGCACGGCTGTGGGTTTCCTGAACCCTGTTAAAGATCGTCCAAACCTGACGGTTGTGACACATGCCCAGGCGCAGAAAGTCCTGTTTGAAGGCAAACGCGCTGTTGGCGTGAAGGTTAAAGTCAAAAACCAGATGAAAACTTTTAAGGCAAACGGCGAAGTAATTTTGTCTTCCGGTGCCTTGGGTTCACCGCATCTATTGATGGTGTCCGGTGTTGGTCCGGGCGATCAACTGCAGAAAATGGAAATTCCAATCGTTCATGAAAGCAAAGGTGTCGGTCAGGAACTGCAGGATCACCTGCAGGTGCGGATGGTCTTCAAGATTAACAAGCCGATCTCGCTAAACGATCACCTGAGCAACCCGATTAACAAAATGCTTGCGGGCATGGATTATTTCTTCCGCCGCAAGGGGCCGCTCACACTGGCTGCAAGTCAGGTCTGTGTATTCTGTAAGAGTAAGCCGGAAGTCGAAACGCCGGATATCCAGTTCCACTTACAGCCCTTGAGTGCGGATAAGCCTGGTGACGGCTTGCATCCATTCTCCGCTTTCACGTCCTCAACCTGTCAGTTGCGTCCTGAAAGTCGTGGTCATCTGGAGCTGCAGTCACCCGACCCCAATGTCTATCCGTTGATCCACCCGAACTACCTTTCTTCAACGGTGGATCAGGAAAATGTGGTTGCCGGGATGCGCTGGTCACGTAAGTTCGTGAACACCGATGTTTTGAAGCCGCTGATCGAAGAAGAGCTGCGCCCCGGTGTGGCCGCAGCGACAGATGAGCAATTGCTGGATGCAGGTCGTAACCTCGCTCAATCCATCTATCACCCGACAAGTACCTGTAAAATGGGTCCAGAATCTGATCCGAAAGCGGTCGTTGATACCCGCCTTCGTGTCTACGGAATTGAAGGTCTGCGTGTTGCGGACGCTTCGATCATGCCGGCTCTTGTCTCTGGCAACACAAACGCCCCGACCATCATGATTGCTGAGAAAGCAGCAGACATGATCTTAGAGGACGCAAAGAAATAACCCCCTCCCTCTCTCTATTAAACAAAGAAGACTATTTTTCACACAGGAGACCACACGTCATGGTTAAAATGACAACAGAAGAAGCGTTTATTAAAGTATTGCAGATGCACGGTATCGAGCATGGTTT